>JBBSLV010000074.1:0-11996 GCA_038233535.1 Tepidisphaerales bacterium
CCCGCGGCTCCCGCCGGCGGCTAGAAGCTGCCGCCCTTCGCCGACCCCTGCGCGAGCTGACAGCCGCGTGGCGGAAGCTCGCGGGTATATCGGCCGCATTCGGAAGTGACCGAAAGCGGTCCCAGCCAGGATCATGCATCTTCGGGCATTCGCGTGCATCGTCGTTCCTTCTCGCGTTCCCCGCTTCCTGAGCGGGCCAACCCGCGGGCGCAGCGCGCGCCCCACATTCCGTTGGTCGTGCGCGATCGTGCGCGCGATCGCGCACGACCGAATCACGAGCCATCGAAAGCCATTGGAAAACTTCGGAAAAGAATCCGCGTTCCGCCGGGATTGTCGTAACTCCTTTTGCGCGCTTCGCACAGGCTCGCCACCGCCGCACCTGCTCGACGCACTACACCTTGATCCGCTTCCACCCCCCGTGCAGGAAGCGACCGTAGACGAGGAGGCCGCGGATGAACAGATCGGCGGCGAGCAGGATCCAGATCATCGGCAGCGGCTGGCGGTAGTAACCGAGCAGCCACACGCCGCCCAGGCGCAGGGTAAGGATGCTGACCATGGTGATGAGCAGGACGGCGAAGGTGTCGCCGGCGCCGCGCAGGGCGCCGCCGAAGATGATGGCGGCGGCGAAGCCGGCCTGGCAGAAGCCGGTGATCTGGAGGCATCGCGCGGTCAGGTCGCGCACCTCCGGGTCGCCGGCGAGCAGGGCGGCGGGGTATTGCGCGAAGAAGATGAACAGCACCCCGACCAGCGCCATGAATCCCCCCCCGATCGCGTAGCCCAGGTACGCGGCGCGCTCGGCACGGCGGGGATCCCTCATCCCCAGCGACTGCCCCACCATCGTCGTCACCGCCACGGCGATGGCGAAGCCGGTCATGTAGCTGATCGACTCGATGCGCACCGCGTTGATGTGCGACGCGGCGGCGACGTTGAGCGGCTCGGTGCGGTTGACAACCTTGAGCAGTCCGAAGTTGGCGATCCAGTTGATCGCGTCAGTCAGCCCGGCGGGAACGCCGATGCGGATGATCCGCTTCATGTCGCGCGCGTGCGGGCGCAGCCGATGCAGGTGCAGCTTGATCCCGCCCCGCCCCACGAGCAGCACGGCGATCTGCAGCGCCCCCCCGCCGACGTACGCGATCATCGTGCCGATCGCGATGCCGTCGAAACCCATTTCCGGCAAGCCCCACAGCCCCCACGTCAACCCGCAGGAGAAGATGACGTTGAGCACGTCGACGACGATCATCGAGACCGCGGGCGTCAGCGTGTCGCCCGCGCCGCGCAGGCACGCATTGGCGACGAACATCACGACAAGGAACGGGACCGACGGGGTGAGCAGGCGCAGGTAGCTCATGGCGAACTCCCGCGCTTCCCCGCGCAGGTTGGTGAACGTGATGATCGGGCCGGCAAAGAGCCACAGGAGGACCGCCAGCGCCACGCCGACCATGGCGGCGAAGAGCATCGACTGCCCGCAGACGCTGTTGGCGCGGCGGCGGTGACGCGCGCCGACCTCGCGCGCGATGATGGCTGTCGAGCCCGTCCCGATCGCGCCGGCGAAGAGACCGATGAACCAGAAGATGTACCCCACCGTCCCCACCGCCGCCGTCGCCTCGGCCTTGTTCGATTCGAGGTGGTTGGCGAGATACGTGTCGGTCAACCCCACGATGATGTGCAGCGCGTGCTCGGCGAGCACCGGCGCGGCCAGCACGAGCAGCGCGCGCACGAGCGAGGCGCGCGCGGGCTCGTCAGTCGGCGCGACGATCGGAGTCGGCCCGGTCGGTGCTTGAGCCTGGCCCATAAGAGGAACATCCGAATGACGAAACCGGAATGACGAGGAGATGAAGCCCGAATGACAAGGTGAAACCCGAATGTCGAATGATGAATCAATGACAAATGACGAAGGCCGAATGCGGAGGGATCTTCCCTTCGTCATTCGGGCTTCGTCATTTGTTCGTCATTCGAGTTTCGACATTCGGACTTCGCGCACGAATCCTACCGCGCCGCGGCGGGTTGCTCGGCGGCGGCGGGTGCGGAAAGCGGGCTGGTGCCCGTGGACTGGTTGATGATCAGCGACTTCGCCTGCTCCACCGGGAGGTTGAGCGCCCCGCGTGCCTCGGCGGCGGCGGCGCGGACCTCGAGGTTCTGGGCGTCGACGACCGTCTGTTCCAACGTCTGGACCTGCTGGCCCTCGATCTGCCGACCGAACGCGGCGGCGTTCTGCGCGAGGTTCTTGTACAGGCTGATCTTCACGTCGTCCGGCTTCTCCCCCGACGCCGCCGCCAGCAGCGCCGGCTGCACCGATTCAACGTTCATCCGCGCCAGCACCGCCCCAGCGGACTTCACCACGTCCGGACGCGGGTCGTTCAGCGCCGCCAGCAGCGCCTGCTCGGCGGCCAGCAGATCCAGCACCTGCACGTTGCTGATCGCCAGGTTCTCCAGCAGTTCACCGGCGCGGGTCGCGTAGGTGTTCGCCAGCTCCTCGTCGAGCGGGGCCGACTGACCCTTGGCGCGGGCGGCGTCGATGACGGGCTTGAGCGCGCCCGGGTCGGTCACCTGCGTGACGCTGAGCATTCGGTCGTTGACGGCGCGGGCGGCGAACGGGGAGCCGGCGGTGTTCGTGATCACGATCCGAGAGGCGCCGCTGAGGCGCGGGTTCTGGCTGGCGGCGGCGAAGAGCCGGTCGATGTCGGCGCCCAGATCCTCGGAGATGAGGATGACATCGACGGCGGGCAGCTGCGCCGCGGCGGAGATGCCCGCATCGGCGCCGGCGGCGCCGGCGGTCGTGTAGCCGGCGCCGGCAAGCCCTTCGATCAGCGCGTTCGTCGTGCCCGCATCAGCGCCGATGACCAGCACGCTCGGCGAGCCCGTCTGCCCCAGCGCCTCGGCCAGCAGCGGCACGACGCGATCCTGCCCCTCGAACGGCTGCTGCGGCAGCGCCTCGGCCAGCGCGAACGCCGCCTCGAAACGAACGAGCCGGTCGGACGAATTCATCGAGTCCACCAGCGCCGACGACGACGGACCCTGGAACAGGTTGTTGCGCCCGACGATGTCCTGAAGCGACTTGATCACCCGCAACGCCACCGCGCTGTTGCGGTCACGCAGCGAGCGGGCCAGCGCGTTGTTCAGGTACTGCGTGCCGGAGGTCACGCCGTAATAATGGGCGGCGGGCTGATTTTCGGCGCGGGTCGGGTCGGTTGCGCCCTGGGGAAGCTCGGCCTCGCGCTTGTAGTTCGCCGCCAGCCACAGGCTCTGCGCATTTTCACCGCCGCCGAGCTTCAGCGCGTATTCCGCGGCGCGGAGAGCCATGATCTCGTTGAAGATCGGCGCCGGGACGGCGCGGCGGACGAGGCCGCGGTCGGTGCTCCAGTACCACACGTTCGCCGGCTGGTCGGCGCCGCGCACGTCGGACGTAATCGAGGCGTTCTCGTAGTAGAACTTCTCTGCCAGGTCGGTGAAGAGGTTGGCGGCGTTGAGATCGCTGGGGTTGCCCGCGCCCATGCGGGCGAGCGACTGGCGGGCGGCTTCACGGACGGGGCCGGTGGCTTTTTCGTCGTTGGCGACGCGCACGAGGTACGGGACGCCGTCGTCGTAGCCGATGTCCCCGATCGCCGTCACGACGGCGATGAGCGCTTCGGTATTGGCCTGGCCGCTCATTTCGGTCGCGGCGACGAGCGGGTTCAGCGCGGCGCGGTCCATGTCGCGCAAGGCGCGGCGGATGGCGCTGTGAAACTCGCGCTTCCCGGGATCGCGCAGGTAGTCGATCATCATCGGCACGGCCAACTCCCCGCTCTTGCGCAGCTCGTTGACGCCGCCTTCGTACCCGCGGGCGCCGGTCGAGAGGCGCTCGATCTGCTCCTGGATGAACGCCGGGTCCGCGCGGAACTCCGTCCGCCCGGCGTTGAGCACGGCGCTGATCTTGTTCGTCACGTCCGCGACCTGCTCGATGCCCTGCCAGCGGAGCATCCACTGCTGAAGGTTGTCCGTCTGACCATTGAACGCCGTCGACTCCAGGTGCTGGTTGAACGCGTTCAGCACGGCGACGGGGTCCGACGCGTGGGCGAGGATTTTCTCACCCTCGGCGGCCTGGAGGTCGTAACGGGCGATCTTGCCGTAATGCCAATAATTGGCGACGGCACGCTGAAGTTCCTCGCTGACCGGCGCGGGCGCGGCAGCGGCGGCAGCCGGAGCGGCAGCGTCCTGCGCCCAGGCGGGTAGCACGGACGCCAGCGGCAAAGCGAGCGAGCAGGCAATGGCGACGCGGGAAAGATTCCGTGGCAGGCGCACCATGATGCGGGCCTCCGATGGTGGACAAACGTGCAATGCCGGCGCGGCGAGTGTTTCCAACGCAAAACGGGCCGGAAACGCAGGTGATGTTTTCACCGCAATCGAGCATAAATCCAGCCTATAGCAGTGTCAAGAAACACCGGAGTTGCGGACACGTTTGAGTAAACATACGACGGTGGAGGATGGAGGATCGAGGATGACAACGACGATTCTTCATCATCGTCCATCCTCTTTCTTCCATCCTCGTGTTCTGTCGCTCCACGTGATTGCTTCACCCCCCCTCCCTCACTACACTTCCGCGTCCCATGAAAGCCGAGCGACGTCACGAGCTGCAGCAGAACACCTTGGACCAGGCCCTGAAGCGCGCCCCGGAGGCGGCCCGCAAGTATGGGGGGATGGTGCTGCTTGTTGTCCTCGCGGCCGTCGTCGGGTACGTGCTCATCCGCTATCGCATCAGCTCGGCGCGCGAGGCGGAGCAGGTCGCGACGGAAAACCTCGCCACCGCCCGCACGAACATCAACCAGCTCGCCCGGCTGCACCTGTACCCGATCCCCCCGCAGCAGATGACGGAGTTTCGCAAGCAGTGGTCGGATGACACGCGGACGGCGATCGATTCGATCACCGGATCGGTGAATGATCCGAAACTCCTCGCCGAAGCGCTGCTGGCCAGGGGCGACCTGAACTGGGCGCTGGCACAGATGGACGAGCCGGCCGGCGCCGCGACGCAGCCGGCGCTGCGGCTGGAAGTGGACCAAAAGACGCTGCTGAGCGAGGCGGAGTCGGCGTACACGGACGTCGTGACGCAGTACGGGAACCAGAAGCAAACAGTCGTCGCGGCGCACTTCGGTTTGGCGGCCATTTCCGAGAACCGCGGGGAGTGGGACAAGGCGAAACAGACGTACGAGCAGATCGCCAATGACGAAGCCGTTGCCGAAGCGTTTCGCCAGCAGGCGCGATTCCGATTGGCCCAGGCCGGGGACTGGAGCCGGCCGGTGCTGATCACCGCCGCCACCCAGCCGTCGCCGGCGACGGGCGTTCCGTTTCTCAACGCCCCCACCAACCCCACGACCGCGCCCGCCGCCGCCCCCGCGTTGACGACCCAGCCCGCCGCCACCACCGCGACCGCGCCGGCGACGACGCAGCCGCTCGAGCGATAGGCCCGCTTACGCGGACCTGTGACGTCGCAATCGAGATCTCGATGCACGCGCTGAATCACTTCCGCCGCACTGTCCTGCTCTTTCCCGAAGCCTCCGCCGACGATTCTTCGCTCTGGGCCCATCGCTCGCCCGGGTTTGCTCCGCTCGCGCTGGCGGTCGTCGTCCTCTACGCGATCTGCAATGCGCCCGCCGACCAGCTCGAAGCGCTGCTGTCAGCCAACTGGTGGTGGAGCGGGTGGCTGGCGCCGCGATACGTCGCGCCGGACGTGTTCGTGCGCCGCTTCGTCGTACCGCTCAAGGGGCTGCTCTTCGGCGCGGCGGTGGTGTGTTTGCTTGTCCCGATCGCTCGCGCCGTCGCGCGCGCCTGGCACGAGATCGACCGCCCGACGCTCCGGCGGAGCGCGTGGCTCACCCTGGTCCTGCTCGCGATCTCCTGGGCGCTGTGCTGGCCGTACCACTCTTCAATGTGGGCCGTCGGGAACTGGGGCACGTTCTTCGCCCGCATGAGCGAGGATCCGTTCGCCGAGCCGCACAACTATTTCCACCGCCGGTTGTTGAAACCCGCCCTCGCCTATTTCCTTCAGTTCCGCGGGCCGCTGCTGTACTGGATGTTCACGATGCTCTGCACGGCCATGCTGAGCTTCCTGATCGTGCTGTACTTCGAGGTGATGCTCACGCGGCGGGGCAACCGTGACGACGATGACGTTCAAATGCCCGATGGATTGCTCCGCACGCTGGCATCGCTGGGCGTGATGAGCACCAACGTCGTCATGCTGCACCTGACGGCGCCGGGGTACGTCGACGACCTGCTCGCGATCCTCATCCTGCTCCAGATCGTGCTTCCGCTGACGCTCAAGGCGCGGCTATGCCTCGTCGCGCTGGCGATGGCGACCCACGAGGCCGCCGCGGTGTTCGGGCTCGGGCCGCTCGTGCTCGTGCTATTCCCGACGTGGACCCAGCGCTTGGCCGCGTGGGGTTTGATGGGGTCGTTCTTCGGGTTCTGGCTCGCCAGCTACGGGTTCGACCTGCGCGCCGCGTTCGGCGTGCACACGCAGTTCGAGACACAGAGCACGTTCGACATCATGCTCGCCCACCCGCGCACGCTGGCGCTGGGGTTGTTCATGGCCCACAAGTTCTTCTGGGCGGTGTTCATCGCGGCGCTGTGGCGGCTGCTCGCGCGGCGCCAGTGGGCGCCGGCCGGCGCTTTGGCGGCGTGCACGCTCGTGCCGCTGGCGACGATGCCCATCGCCACCGACACCAGCCGGCTCGTCGGCATGGGGTTCGCCGGCATCCTCTTCGCCGTCGTCGTACTCCTGCCCGACCTGCGCACCTCCATGGGCCGGCGGCTCTTCGCGCTTGCCTGCGTCGCCAGCATCCTCGTCCCCTACTATCCCTCCGGCGCGTCATGGTTCGAATCCCCCGCCGGGGGATACTACAAAGCCGCCTACCTATACGTGCGCGGCTGGTTTTGAACCAAGGATCATTCGATGGCTGAGGACGACGAGCACGACATCACGACCACCGGCGCGGATGCGGCCGCACCGGACCCGGAATCGCTCGTCTCCGACGCCGCCGAGGAGAGCGACGTCGAGCATTTCTCCTGGCGCGTCACGAAGAACCTCACCCGCCGCATCGATCAATATCTCGTCGATCGCGTCGGATACCTCTCGCGCGCCGGCGTGCAGCGGCTGATCGACGAGGGGCTCGTCAAGGTCAATGGCAAGGTCTGCGCCAAGGCCAGCTACCACCCGCGCGACGGAGACAGAATCGAGATGGTCGCGCCGCCCAAGCCCGTCAGCGAGCTGGTGCCCGAGAACATCCCGCTCGACATCGTCTACGAGGACGACCATTTCCTCGCGCTGAACAAGCAGGCCGACCTGATCATCCACCCCGCGCGCGGGCGCTGGAGCGGCACGCTCGTCAACGGGCTGGTCTACTACGGCAAGAAGTGGAGCAGCATCAACGGCGACTGGCGCCCGGGCATTCTGCACCGATTGGACCGCAACACGACAGGCATCATGCTGGTGGCCAAGAGCGATGAAGCGCACTGGCGGATCGCCCGGCAGTTCGAGAACCGCACGATCCGGAAGACCTACGTCGCCGTGTGCCACGGCGTGCCGCAGTTTCTGGGGGACGTGATCGACCGGCCGATCGGGAAGGACCGCTACGTCCGCGAGAAGCAGGCCGTGCGCAGCGAGGCGAACGGTGGGAAGCAGGCGGTCACGAAGTACGAAGTGCAGGAATTGTTCCAGCACCGGTCCGACGTCTCACTGCACCCCAGCGCTCACGTGCACGACCGCAAGCTGCCGAACCCTCCGGAGAAGTTCTGTTTCGTGAAGCTCACGCCCAGTACCGGCCGCACACACCAGCTTCGCGTGCACATGACCGCCGTCGGGCATCCCATGGTCGGCGACACGATGTACGGCGGGCGAATCTTCGAGCACGCCGACTTCCGCTTCGAGCGCCAGGCGCTCCACGCGGCGGAGATCAGCTTCGTTCACCCCGCGACGCTGGAGACGATGACCATCAAAGCCCCCATCCCGCCTGACATGGTGCGGTTGATCGAGCTCCTCCGGAACAAGGCGGAAGGCGCAGGGCCCAAGGCAGAATAGGACGCGCCGTCGTCGCTTTCCGGGCAAAAACTTATTTCGCGTCAAACGCCTCACGCCGCCCGGTCCGCGGGTGGTCGAACGCCAGTCGCACCGCCCGCAACTTCAGCCCGCCGGGCTCGCCCGCGCCGTATACGACATCCCCGACGATCGGCCAACCGCGCTCGCTTAACTGCACGCGGATCTGGTGCTTGCGGCCCGTCAGGAGCGTCACGCGCAACGTCGCCAGCCCGTCGGCCTCGTCGAGCACCTCGTAGTCGGTGATCGCCCGCTCGCCCTTGGCGTGCTCCTTCGTTGAACGGACCGATCCGTCCGCCCGCTCGACCAGCCGCGACTCGATCCGCCCTTTCTTCGGGTTGGGCGACCCCCGCACGATCGCTTCGTACGCGCGCTCGACCGTGTGCTTGAAAAACTGCGTCTTGAGCGACTGGTACGCCAGGTCGGACTTGGAGAACACCAGCAGCCCCCCCGCGTCGCGGTCGAGGCGGTGGATTAACCCCAGCCGCGCGTTCGGGGACGTCTCCTCGATGTATCGCTGGACGATCGCCAGCGCGGTCGGTCGTTTCTCGCGCGGAACGGTGCTGGTCAAAAGCCCCGACGGCTTGTCGATGACCAGCACGTCCTCGTCCTCGTGCACGAGCGTCAGCGGCGCGAGCTTGGGCTTGTGACTCACTCGCCTGGGCCGCTCGTCCACGCCGACGGCGTCGTGCTCCCCCACCGGTTGCGACAGCTTCGTCGCCCGCTTTCCATTCACCGTCACGCGCCGGTTGGCGACCATCTGCTTAAGCGTCTGGTTCTTGGCGGTGGGAAACAGCGTGCGAAGCCGCGCCTGGAGCGTGAGCGCGGAAGTCGGGGCGGGTTGATCCGAGGGTGGATTGGCGCGTTTTATCATGGTGTGTGTGATTGACGTAAACCATTGCCACTGAAGTGGCAATGCCGCTGGGGAAGAGAACCGGATTCGTTTCGCATTTTGTCCTGATCATGGCACATCCGGAACATTAGAGACGCCGTGCGCATTCCGCGACATTCAGTAGCCACATCGCCCCCCGTCCCGTATCGTCTGCCCCGTCATGACCTCAAGCACGGAAGCTGTTTCGACCGGAACCCCCCTTCCCGTCGGCGTCATCGGTTGCGGGCGGATGGGACGACTGCACGCGCGCGTGTTGTCCCAGATCCCGCGCGTGAAGCTCGTCGGCGTCGTCGATGCCAGCGCCGCCTTTGCAGAGGAAGCCGCCACGCTGTACGGATGCGAAGCGTTCACCGACCCGCGGCAGCTCCTGCCCCGCGTGAAGGCGGTGACGATCGCCGTCCCCACGCAGTTCCACGTCGCGTCGGCAGACCCGTTCCTGCGCGCCGGGATCGCCTGTCTCATCGAGAAACCGCTGGCGAAGGACGTCGCCGAATGCCGGCGCCTCGTGGAGCTCGCCAGGGCGGGCAACGCGATCGTGCAGGTTGGGCACATCGAGCGGTTTAATCCCGTTGTCCGCGCGCTGTTCAAGCTGGAGTTGAACCCCACGTTCATTGAAGTCGTCCGCGTCAGCCCGATGACGTTCCGCAGCATCGACGTGGGCGTCGTGCTCGACATGATGATCCACGATTTGGACATCGTGCTGAAGCTCGCGAACTCACCCGTCGCCCGCGTCGAAGCCGTCGGCGGAAGCGTCATCGGCACGGTCGAGGACGTGTGCAACGCCCGCGTCACGTTCGAGAGCGGCTGCGTCGCGAACATCACCGCGTCGCGCCTGGCCGCGGGATCGGATCGCCGGCTGCGGGCGTTCGGCAGCGGGGGGTTCGCGTCGATCGATTACGCGAAAAAACAGGGCGCCGTCATCCGCCGGGGCGACCGGCTGGACTTAGTGCGCGAAGCCGTCGCCAAGGTGCGGGCCGGAGAGTTTGTCGATTTGTCGGTGCTGAAGTACGACGACTTGCTGAAGGTCGAGCCGTTGAAGGTCGACGACCAGGATCAACTGCTTGCCGAGCAGGAATCATTCATCGACGCGGTGACGCAGGGAACGGCCCCGCAAGTCACCGCCGAAGACGGTCTGGCCGCGGTGGAACTGGCGACACGGATCGTCCAGGCGATTCGGCCGCAAACGCTATAGGATTGCCGATTTGCGATTTGCCAATGAAAAAGGCGAATGAATTCGCTGTTTGAATTCAATCGCAAATCGAAAATCGGCAATTCCCCCCTCACTTTGCCGCCCACTGCCGGTAGCGCTGCATCGCGATGTCCAACGCGGTCCGCATCATGGCCGGGTCCGTGCGGACGATTGATTCGTCCCGCAAGTCCTGGAGCATCTTGTCATAGAGCGGGCGGAACTTCCGGGCGCGGAGCTTCTCCTCGATGTCGTCCTGCGTCGTTTCCTCCTCGAACGGCTTGACCCGCGCCGGGCGCTTCTGCTCGAGCCTGGCGATGTAGAACCGCCCGCCCTCCTCGATCACCGGCGTGACCTCGCCCGGCTGGAGCTTCCACACCGCCTCCTCGACCGCCGCCAGCGCGAACGCCTTTCGATCGATCCATGACAGCTCGCCTTCGGAGTTGCGCAGCCGCGGACCCGTGCTGAACTCCGCCAGCGCCGTGAAGTCTTCCCCGCCGGCGGCGCGGGCGCGCAGATCGTCGATCTTCTGCTTCGCCAGATCCCGGCCGCCGACTTTTACGGGGTCGATCTGGATCATCTCGAACTGCGCCGCGTCACGGACCGTGTACTCCGTGTCGCGGTTGGCCTCGTAGTAATCGCGCATCTCCGCGGCCGTCACCTGGGTCTGGGGGAAGATGCGTTTCTGAAGCAGCAGGATGCTCAACCGCCGGCGGTATTCCTCCTCGACCAGCTTGTCGAAGTCGCGATTACGCTCCGCCTCGCGACGGCGGATCGTCTCGACCGATCCGCCGGCCTTGGTGATCTCCTGCTGCCGCCACAGCTCCGCGAGATATTTCGCCTGCTCCTTGTCGCTTTCATCGAGCAGCCGGTTGGCGGCGGCGAAGAGCATCTCGCGCTCGATGTTCTCGTTCACCTGCTTGCGCAGCTCGTCGGTGGCGTATTGCCGGAACTGCGCTTCGCCCAAATTCCGCGCCTTGGCCGCTAAATCCGGTTCGAGATCGGAAACGACCTTGTCGGCATAGATCGGAACGCTGTTCACCTCGGCGACGACCCCGCCGATGGTCATGAAGACCCCCGGCGCCACCGCCGCCTGCGGACCGGTGGTTGGCGCTGTCGACGGTTCAAACGGCTCGGCCAACGGGGGCACGGCGCGGTCCAGCGCCCGCGCCGCGGCGGTCGACGGGCCCGCCGCGCCGGCCGGCGCCGTCGCATCCCGCTCGCGCTGCCCGCGTGCGTCGTCGTAGGGCAACTGCCCCGGCCGATCGACCGGCGAATACGGCTCCGTCGGCAGCCGTCCACGCCCGGGCATGATCGCCTGGCCGTCGAGCCGCTCAGAGCGCGAAGCGCTCCCAGTGCCGCAACCAACAGCGACGCCCGCGACAGCAAGGAGGATGACGGCGCCGGCGAATCGCATTGTGAAAGCTCCCTGGAAGTGCGTGAAACTACGCGACGCCGCCGGACCGCACAAGCCGCACGGTCCTCGTGGGCGTGCCCGTTTTTCCGGGAGGGGTTCATTTTCATGGCACATCGCCTTGGCCATGGCGTCCGCTTCCGCTTTCTCCGATCTTCGTCGCGCCGTCGCGATCGTCGCGGTTCATCTTGCGCCGGCCGCGGCGGGGAGGCAACGGAGAAGGCTTCAGCCGCTCAAGCAATGGCCGCACCGAGGGATTCAACCGCGGACTGCGGGCCGTTCTGTGGCGAGCCTGCGGCATGCGCAACTTCTGCCATTTTCGCTTGCGAGTCCTTCATCTGTTCGGATGAGGCCCTGCACCACAAACTTCAGCGGCTTTCGCGGAGAGCCACTTTTCTGCACTTTTCTGAAATAAGTGAACCTGACCCCCTTCGTTTTGACG
>JBBSLV010000075.1:0-11952 GCA_038233535.1 Tepidisphaerales bacterium
CTTTTGGCCTAAATGCGGAAGCCCTGCAGAAGAAACCCGCCGCGAGCGGCGGCGCTTCATGAGATGTCGAGTACAATCCCGCAACACACCGTGCCCGCAACACTCAACGACATCCTCGGACCCGAAGGCGCCATCGCGCGGCGCTTGAAGGACCGCTACGAACACCGCCCCCAGCAGCTCGAAATGGCCCGCGCTGTTGAGGAGGCGTTTGCGCAAAAGCATCACCTGCTCGTCGAGGCCGGCACGGGCGTGGGCAAGTCATTCGCATACCTCCTGCCCGCCATCGACTTCGCGGTGAAGCACAAGAAGCGGGTCGTCATCTCGACGCACACGATCGCGCTTCAGGAGCAGTTGATCGAGAAGGACATCCCACTCATTCAATCCGTCTATCCGGATGAATTCACCGCCGTTCTCGTGAAGGGGCGCAGCAATTACCTCTGCCGGCGCCGCCTCGAGCAGGCGCGCATGCGGCAGAGTTATCTCTTCGACGATCAGCGGCAGCTCGATTCGTTGTGGATGATCGAGGAGTGGGCACAGGACACGACCGACGGCTCGCTCGCGACGCTCCCGAGCGTGCCCGAGCGCGACGTGTGGGACAAGGTCTGCGCCGAGCACGGCAACTGCCTGGGCAAGAAGTGCAAGTTCTATCAGCACTGCTCCTGGCAATCGTCCAAACGCCGCATGCAGGGCGGCAATATTCTCATCGTCAACCACGCCCTGTTCTTCAGCGACCTCGCCCTTCGCATGGTCGGCGTGAACTACCTGCCGAAGTACGACCTGGCCATTCTCGACGAGGCCCACACCGTCGAGGACGTCGCCGGGGACCACTTCGGGCTGAAGGTCACCGAAGGCGGGTTGCGCTACCAGCTTCGCGCGCTGTACGACCCCAAACGCGGCAAGGGGATGCTCAGCACGCACGGATCGGCAGCGAACGACGCGATCCGCGACGTGGTCGAGCTGCATCACCGGATGGAAGGGTTCTTCGATCGCTGCGTGCGGTATCACGAGTCACACGGGCGCGGGAATGGCCGGATTCACGAGTCGAACTGGGTGGAGAACGACCTATCGCCGAAGCTGAAGGATTTATCGAAACATTTGAAGGCGATGCTGCCGACCATTACGGACGAGGCGGACGTGTCCGAGCTGACAAATCATGCCGCCCGCGCCGCGATGCAGGCGGAGGCGATCGAGGCGGTGCTGGCGCACAAGATGGAGGACGCCGTCTACTGGATGGACGTGGCCGGGAAGACGCCCAGGCGCGTGTCGCTGCACGCGGCGCCGATCAACGTCGCACAGGGGCTGCGGACGCAACTGTTCGAGAAGATGCACAGCGTGGTGATGACCAGCGCCACCCTCTGCGCTGCCGGGAGCCCGCAGAAGCCGATTCGGAAGCGCTTCCCCAACCGTAGCACGGGTTTTCAACCCGTGCCTTCTTCTTCCGAATCCCACCTGGAAGTGAAGCAAGGCGCCTACCTTCCACACTGGACGAGGAGTGGCGGCATCTACAGCGTCACGTTCCGACTGGCGGACTCACTACCGTCTCACGTTGCAGCCGGCTTGCTGAGCGCTCGCGAAGCGATCGTGCAAAACGCTGCGCAGCAACAGCGAGATCTAACCGACGTTGAGCAGCGCGAGCTCGCTCACTTGCACAGCGAAAAAATCGACCGCCTGCTCGACGCGGGGACTGGGGAATGCGTTCTAAAGCGCCCCGAGATCGCGAGCCTCGTCGCAGATGCTTTGGAACACTTCAACGACGACCGCTACCGGCTACTTACGTGGAACATCATGCCGAACCACGTGCATGCTGTGGTCCAGCCCGGCGCCGAGTACGACCTTCCGAGCATCCTTCACTCCTGGAAAAGGCACACAGCCCGTCAAGCGAACCTGTTGCTTGGACGCACTGGCGCGGAGTTCTGGCAGGCCGAATATTACGACCACCTGATGCGCGATGACGACGATCTACGCCATGCGGTTGAATATGCGTGGGCCAATTCCGACGCCGCGGGGCTGACGAACTGGTCTTGGCGTCGGAAATATGACGAGACAATCGAGATGATTCTCGGCGACGGAGAAATGCACGGGTTGAAAACCCGTGCTACGAAAGAGAAGCAAGTCAGTCCTGCGCCGGTGGAAAAGATTGGCGCCGCCGACCCCGCCTTTGCTTACATCAAATCCCGCCTGGGCGTGATTCGCGAGGAGACGCTGCAACTCGGCTCGCCGTTCGATTACGCGCGGCAGGCGACGTTGTACGTCGAACGCGGGTTGCCCGAGCCCAACGACACGAACCGGTTCCTTCCCGCGGCATGTGAGAAGATCGTGCACTACGTGAAGCAGACGAACGGCGGCGCGTTCGTGCTGTTCACCTCATACAAGATGCTGATCGACGCGGCCAACCGGCTTCAGCCCCGGCTGGAGGAGATGGGCTATCCGATCCTCGTGCAGGGACAGAAAGCCCCGCGAAAGATCCTGCTCGACCGGTTCCGGTCGCTGGACAACGCGGTGCTCTTCGGCACGAGCAGCTTCTGGCAGGGGATCGACGTGCAGGGGGAGAAGCTGCGCAACGTGATCATCGTGAAGCTTCCCTTCGCCGTGCCCGATGAGCCGCTCGTCGAGGCGCGGCTGGAAGCGATCACCCGCGCGGGCGGGAATCCATTCATGGAATACTCGGTGCCCGAGGCGATCATCAAGCTGAAGCAGGGGTTCGGACGGCTCATCCGCAGCAAGACGGACACGGGGATCGTTGTGCTGCTCGACAGCCGGGTGTCGACGAAGCGGTACGGCAAGCTGTTTCTGGACGCGCTGCCGGGGTGCAAACGCGTGATCGTCGACGGGCGCGATGAGCGCGATGATGAGCGGTACGATTGACCGCCATTACCGCGCGCAAGGAGCATCCTGCCCGCGCGCCGGGAGAAGGGGCGAGCGTTACAGGTGCACGCGGCGCGTGTACACCCACCACTCGATCAGCAGCATCGGCAGCGCGGCACACGCGACGATCCACCACCACAGCTCCAGCCGCGATTTCCCCGCGCCCAGTTCCAGCGTTTCCCCGATGCCCCCGGGGGACTGCTCGACGGGCAGCAGATTGCTCTCGCTGCCGTCGAGCAGGTTGACGGCCAACCGGTCGTACTCCGGGACGGGCGGGTCGATCGTGTACACGCCCACGCGGTCGAGCGCGGGCAGGGCGAAATCCCCCGCGTCCGGCACGGCCACGGGGCGCGAGCCCATCGGGCCGCTGAGCGTGACTTCCTTCAGCCCGGGCGCGGCGCGGTCGAGGTTCACGCGCGGAATGCGCGGGGTGGCGCCGGGGTCGAACGACTGCCGCACGCTCATGTCCGCCCCGACGGCCAGGTATTGCAGCGCGTTGTACACGATCACCGGAAACGTCGGGCGAACGGGCAGGTTGCTCTCCATGTAGTCGAACGCGAACACGAGATGCGTGCTCTGCCCCTCGCGGTGCATCACGAGCAGCGGGCCTTTCGTTCCTTCGATGAGCACCTCGCTCTCGGGAGGCACGTCAAGCTTCAGCGCGGTGCGCGTGACGATCGGCTGGAGCGACAGATGCCGGAGGATCGGGTGATCGCGCTGCCAGTCAAGCACCCCGACATTTTCAAGCAGCACGTTGCGGATGTCTTCCTTCACCGGTTGGAGCTTAAGCCCCGCCGCCACCCCCCCGAAGTAGATGAAGTTGCCCGCCGGCGGGAGCGCCTTGGGGGAGTAGTTGTCGAAGATGATCACGTCGTATTGGGTGGGCACGTTCTGCTCGTACGCCGCGGGGAGGATCGTGTCGGGGCTTTTCAGATCGAGTGAGCCGAACAGTTTTTCGATGAAGAAGTTGCCGTTGGAGACGAGCAGGACCGCAAGCGTCTTGGGCGGGGGGACGATCACCTGCGCGATGTCGTCGGCCGCCAGCGCGTCGCCCTCCTTGCGCATCTGCTCGACCTTGATGACGGCCGATTCGGTCAATTCGAGCGTGAACTCGACGCTGTTGCGATTAACGGTGCCCGCGGCCTCGGCCTGGTCGCGCTGCGCGTCGGTCCAGCGATCGGGGAGCAGCGTTGTGGCCGCGATCGTGCGGACGCGGTCGTCGACGCTGAGCTGCACGTCGGCCTTGACGACCTCCGGCCCATAATTCGCCAGCCGGGCGAACACCTGCACCTCCGTGGGCCGCTCGTACGTGCGCTTGGCGCTCATCGCGACGATGGCGACGTTGCCGGCGCCGTCGGTGCCGATCTTGTCGAACGTGACCCTCCCGCGGATCGCCAGATCCTCCGCATCGAGTACCCGGCCGTCGGAAAAGAGCCATACATCGGGCAACTGCCCCCCGCCGGGGCGCAACTGCTCGGGGTTGAAATTCGTCTGCGCGTCGGCGAGCTGATACGCCAGCTTCAACCTGCTTTTGCGGTCGGTTTGCCTGATCCCGTCGATCGCATTCTTCAGCGCCGGAACGTCGGTGGTGAACGGTTGAACCGTCTCGGCCGATTCGTCGAACGCGATGACCATCGCCGACGACTGGCGGTCGAGCGTCCCGACGAGATCCTTGGCGCGGCGCTTGGCCTCTTCCAGCCGCGTGCGCGTCCCCCCGTCGACGTCGTTGGCGGCCATAGACGCCGAGCGGTCGATGAGGATGACCGTCATCTTCCCCGCCCCCGGCCTGTAATTCGACACCGGCCGGGCAAGCGCGAGGAGCAGCAGCGCGAGCAGGATGAGTTGCAGCAGTAGAAGCAGATTGCGACGGAGGCGCTGGAACGGCGCGTTCACCTGAAGATCCTGAATCGACTTCTTCCAAAGAAACGTCGACGACACCGCCATCTCGCGCCGGCGGAGCTTGAGGACGTACAGGACGAGCAGCGCCGGACTCGCGATCGCCGCGGCAAGGGCGGCGAACCAGGGGTTGAGGAAGGTGGGGAACCAGGACATTGCAAAACCCGAATGACGAAAACCGAAATCCGAATGAATGACGAAACCCGAATGACGAAGGCGCTACCTTCAGTTCTTGCGTCGGATTGCGCCGAAGATCAGGTTCAGCTCCTTTGCTTCCTGCCACAACGGTCTGGCTGATTCCTTCAAAGCTGGTTCGGCAGCCACGATCATTCGCAACCAGTGTTTCGTTTCCTTCGCCTCGCGCCGGCACAATCCGATTTTGAAACGAAAGTCCTTCTTCGACTCCGAATCATCTGCTTCAACGTAGTTCGCACCGACGCTCGCCGCCGCGCGAACGAGTTGTCCGATGAGTGGCCGCGTGACCTCGTTTACGGAAACTCGCTTGGCAAAGGCAATGACATTCTTCGCCGAAGCGGGCCGTCCGCTCTTCCAAGTCGTATTCACGCGGAGCCGCGAGCTGATTCGTCATTCGGGCTTCGTCATTCATTCGGATTTCGGGTTTCGTCATTCGGATTTCTCACCCGAGCAGCCCCCGTTCGCGTAAATAGTTCAACACCAGCGTATCAAACGGAACCGCCGTGCTCGTGAAGAGGTACGTCCCGCCTCTTCGCGTGACGTAGTCCTTCACCGCCAGACAGTACGCGTTGAGATTCGCCTTGTACTGCTTGAGCAGCGGCTGCGTGATGCTGACCTCCGCGAAGTCGTCGTCTTCCATGTCGCGGAGCTTCAGATCGCCCTGCAAATCCGGGTCGATCTCCTGCGGGCTGAGCGTCTGCACGCAGAACAGGTCGTACTTCCCGCCGGCGACGTAACGCAGGCCGTTCTCGTAGCCGCCCCCCCCTGCTCCCTTGTCGAAGAAGTCGGAGATGACGACGCAGACGCCCTTTTGCCGGTGCGCCAGCGCGAACCGCTTGCACGACTCGGCGAAATGACTTCCACCCGCCGGCTGCAACTTGGAAACGAAGTCGATCATCTGCGACACGCGCCGCCGCCCGCGCAGCGCACCGGTCTCGGCGACGATCCCGTCGGCCATCGCGCTGATGCTCACGCGGTTGTAGTTCACCAGCCCGATGTAACCCAGCGCCGCGGCAACCTTCTTGATGTATGTCGCCTTGTGCGGGTCGCCGTAGTCGCAGCTCTTGCTCACGTCGATCAGGATGTACAGCGAGAGGTCTTCCTCTTCGAGGAACAGCTTCAGGAAGAGCCGGTCGAGTCGGCCGTAGATGTTCCAGTCGATGAAGCGGAGATCGTCACCGATGACGTAGTTGCGGTAGTCGGCAAACTCCACGCTCTGCCCGCGGCGCTTGGATCGCCGCTCGCCCTTCATCTTCCCGGCCAGCAGCTTGCGCGACATCACGTCGAGCTGGTCAAGCCGGGCCATGAACTGCGGATCGAGCAGCAGGCCGCTCTTGTTCTCGCGACTGGCGCTGCTGGGGACGGGTTGGGAGGCGGCTGCGGTCATGGGCTAAGGGTTATTGTCCACGAATGAACACGAATGGACACGAATGGACACGAATCGAGTCGAATTATTCCTTGCGCCACATTCGTGCGCATTCGTGCAATTCGTGGCTCCCTCTCTCTTTCTGCTCACAAACTGATCTGGATTTCCTTCGGGCGATCCCTGGAGTTGAGCAGCTTCGCGATCTCCTCCGCCTGTTTTCGGTTGCGGCAGGGGATGGCGAATTCGTGCTGCCCCTGCTTTCCGTTCCAGACCGTGAACTTCCCCCCGACGCCCATCGCGACGCGGACCTTGCCGATGTTCTGGGGGACGTCGTAGCGGGGCATCTTTACGCTCCCCCGGTCAGTAATCTCAATAGCGCCGCATGGAAGCAGGCAGCATCGAAACTGGGATTGGGATCCGCGGCAAACTCACGCCGAGCGACGCGCCGATCGTCTTCCGCTTTCGCCACCCATTCCCGCACCGTCTCGTTCATACAGCACTCTGCCCTTGTCCGGCGATTCGCGAATCACGGATCCCATTCCTGATAACGCCGTGCCACATCCTCTGGGCGCCGGACCAGCAGGTCGACGGAAAACGGTGGACGAATCGCCTTCCACACCTCAAGCGACTTATCGCGGCTCCTGCCGTCGAACGGCATGACGACGAGCAGGTCCACATCCGACTCTTCGTTGGGGTTGCCGTAGGCATGGGAACCGAAGAGGAGGATCTTCTCCGGCGAAAACTCGCGCGTGATTCGCTCGACAAGGTCGAGGATGTCGCGTTCGGAGATCACGACGAAGGGTTTCAGGGTCTTCGCGCGTTCAGGGTTCAATTTCGTCGCCGGGCACCGGCGGAGCGTCGGGCGCGTTGCGAAGGACTTCCAGGAACTTCTCGCCGCTGGCGCCCTTCGCCCGCTGCTTGAGGTACTCGAGCCCCTGCAAGGCGGCGACGTGACGGGTCACGACGAGCGCAACATAGTAATCGAGCGGAATGTTGTCCTCCGACGCGAGCTTGCGCGCCTCGGTCAGCACGGACTCAGGTAGGTCGAGTTGAATGGTGCTCATGGATACCTCCGAAGCAATTCTAGGAAGCGGCCCGGCGTGATAGCTTGGATTCCTGGAACCGAAGCCAAATGCCGCGTGTTGTGCGTCACGATGTAGTCTACCTTCGCCTCGATGGCCAAGTCGAGGAGAAAGTCGTCGTCCGGGTCGGTCGTCATGGGTTCGATGCCGCGTCCGGGGTCGTATTTCTCGCTCACATCGCAAAGAAAACGGATGACCGTATCCACATCGACGAGGGAGGCGAATGCAGGGACCAGCTCCCGCACCAACACTTTCTCGTACTCCAGCGCAAGCGGCGCGGAAAGGGCAATCGAATACGCTGCGACTGGAAGCAGTTCCAGTAGTTTCGCGGATGCGCCGGTGCGCGAACGCACTGCGGCGACGACAATGTTGGTGTCAAGGACGACGCGCACGACTCGTTACCGCGCCCCCGCCGTCGCGAGCTGGTCCTCCATCGCCGTCGGCGTTTCGGCGAGGATCTTTTCCAGGACCATGTCGGTCGTGATGCCCTCGGCTTCGCCCTCGAAGTTCAAAATCAGCCTGTGACGCATGGCGGGGATCGCGACTTCCTTCACGTCCTTGAAGCTGACATGAAAACGGCCGTCGAGCAGGGCGCGGACCTTGCTCGCCAGCGTGATGGCCTGGGCGGCACGGGGACTGGCGCCGACGCGCAGGAACTGGTTGGTCATCGGGATGGCAAACATCCCGCTGGGGTGCGTCGCCAGCGTGCAGCGGATGGCGTAGTCCTGCACGTGCGGGGCAATCACGACGCGGCGGATGAGCTGCTGGTGCTTCATGATCGTCGGGCCGTCGATCACCGGGCGGATGTCGACTTTGTGGCCCGTCGTCGTCATCTCCATGATCCTGCGCAGCTCATCGCGGCCGCTGTACTGGACGAGGAGCTTGAAGAAGAACCGGTCGAGCTGCGCTTCGGGCAGCGGGTAGGTGCCTTCCTGCTCGAGCGGGTTCTGCGTGGCCATGACGAAGAACGGTTGTTCGAGCGGGCGGACCTCCCCCCCGGCCGTCACCTGCTTTTCCTGCATGGCTTCGAGCAGCGCGCTTTGCGTCTTGGGCGTCGCGCGGTTGATTTCGTCGGCGAGCACGATCTGGGCGAAGATCGGGCCGGTCATGAACTTGAACTGCCTTCTCCCGTGCTCGTCCTCCTGGATGATGTTCGTGCCGATCACGTCGGCGGGCATCAGGTCGGGCGTGAACTGGATGCGGCTGAACTTGAGGTTCAGTGCCTCGGCCAGCGCGCGGATCAGCGCCGTCTTACCAAGGCCGGGCACGCCTTCGAGCAGCGCGTGCCCGCCGACGAACAAACACGTGAGCACGCCGTCGACGATCTCGTGGTGGCCGACGATGGCCTTGGCGATCTCCGCCTGCACGGCGCGGTAATCGCGCCGAAACGCGTCGGTCGCGGCCTGAATCTGCGGGTCAACGCCGGGGACTGCTGCCTGGGTCATGTTATTCCTGTGATGATCGCGGCACGTTCAGGCAGTGCGACGATGACTTTCCGCGAACCGCACGGCCGTCAGCACGACGCCGTCCGAGAGACGCTTCATCTCACAAATGACGCGTGAATCGGGCGGGAACTCCCAGACCTCATCCGTCGGGTCGTAGTCCGGAGTCGGCAGAACGCGATAGCTCCCGTCCGCCAGTCGCTCCGCCTGGGTTGGCCGCCAGACGTTGATTCCCTCGTCCAGAAGCGGCACGAAGATTTCCTCAGTCGTGGTCATAGTTGAACCTCGCTGCACCGACATGAAAGATTTCGCCGGTCACATCGTCCACGGACACGGACCGCACCGTTCGAGGGTGCACGTAGCGCGTCGCGGGATGGAGCTTGCCCTGGGTCGGAATTCCTACGGTTACCAACGCTTCGCGGATCATCGTATCCGTCCAACCCCGTCTGCGCATCTGCTTTCGAAGTTTCTTCTCATTGGCAAACCGAAGTGGTTCCATTTACGGCCCTTGATCCTTCTGTTCCATCTGCTGCCGCGCCCGGCGCTTGGCTTCGAGCAGGCTGCCGGTATGTCCGCCGCCGCCCGCGGCGGGTGCGCCTTTGGGCTCGATCTTTTTCGGGGGTTTGGGGATCGGTTTGTCGGTGGCGCCGCCGACGACCTTGCTGATGTCGCCTTCGACCGTGGAGCCGGCGCGGGCTTCGAATTTGGCGATGGGGTTGGGGCGCTGGGCCACCGGCGAAGCCGGGGGCTTGATCGGGGGGGTGGCGTCGTCGGGGCGCAACCGGTCCGTGCCCTCCGTACGGACGCGCGCCAGGGCGTCGAGCGTGCTCCGGGTTTCGACCTTGCGCATCGTCGTGAACCCGCGCACGCGGTTGGCTGCGGCGGTCGCCATCCTCTTCGTGGCGAGCCAGTCCCACGCGATTCGGCGGGTCGCGACGTCCACCAGGATCAGACCGAGCAGGATCGGGATGAGAAGATCCCAGATCGGCAGCGGCGAGTCCGACGGCTTCAATCCATCGCGCGTGAACAGCGCATCGCCGCCGACGTCCCAGGGATTGAGGACGCGGCCATTCGTGCGGGTGGCGATCTCCTCGATGGCGGCGCGGTTGCTCTTCAGCTCGCGCAGCTCGGGCGAGCTGTTGACAGCCATCCCGCTGAGCAGGACGCCCTCTTCGCCGCCCGTTCCGCGGTACTGGAGGACGACGACGTAGTTGCCCGGCTCCTTGGCGTCGAACTCGGCGCCGTAGTTGCCCGGGCCCGTCTGCACGAGTCGGGCGTCGCGGGCCGTGCCGTCGGGGCCGACGATCTGCGCCTTGATGTTCAGGAAGTTGAGAAACGCGTTGTCCTTATTCAGCGCTTCGACGGTGATTGTGCCCGTGTTGCCCGATTGAACGGTCTGCACGTCGAAGTCGGAGCTCATCGGGGGGCGCGACACGCCGCGCACGAGCTGCGCCCAGAACTTGCGGTACATCTCCGACCCCACCCACGACGCCGCCCACTTGTTGTGCGCATCGGAGGTGAACGCCGCGGCCTTGCCCAGCCCCGCCTGCCAGTGGGCGAGAATGGGGTCGTTGTTCACCCCGGCGACGATGGGGATCTCGATCTGCGGGTTGGGCTTGCGGCTCGTCAGCACCATCCCGGTCAACGGGGGGAGGTTGTCTTCAAACCCCTTCATCACTTCGCTCGATGACAAGGCGGCCTTCAATTGGATCGGCGGCTCGCCCGCGCCCGGCTCGTAAATGAGCGTGCGGCGAACCACCGTTGCTTCCTTGATGAAGATCTGCGGCAACTGATTCGGGTTGGCGTTGATGGGCCCATACGCGCGGCCTTTAAGCTGCTCGGCGAGCTTGCGCATGGTGGGCGGGAGCCCCTGGTCGCTGAGGTCGTGCGGGTAGACGCTGACGGTGGACACGCTGATCTGCGCCTTGATGTAGGCGTCGATGAGGTTGGGCGCGGGCGGCGCGGGGTCGCCGTCGGAGATAATGATCACGTGCTTCTGCCGGGCGTCGGAGCGAATCAGCCCGCCTTGCCCGTTCTTGCCGTTGAGGGCGACGTCGAACGAGTCATCGAAGCTGGGCATGTCGCCCAACTGCATGTTCTTGACGGCAGCGGCGACTTTAGAGCCGTCGCCTTTCATCTGGATGGGGAAGTCCCAGTTGCTCCCGCCTCCCCCGGGGCCGGCCCAGGCGTAACTGAGCACGCCGATCTCGTCGCGCTCGGAAAGCGTCTCGATGGCCTTGAGCGCACATTGCTCGCCCCAGTAGTTGCCGTCGGGCATTTCACACGAGTGCATGATCAGCACCAGCGCGCCCTTGGGGAGCTGGCGCTTGGCGGGGATGTCCATGTTGACGGGGAGAACCTCTTCGAGCTTGCTCCCCTGCCACCCGCCGGCGCCGAACGATTCAGGCCCCCCGATCATGACAAGTCCGCCGCCCTGGTCGTGGACGTAGCTGGCGATGTTCTCCTGCTGCTCCTCGGACAAGCCGCCCGCGCCGCGCGGGACGTTGGCGAGGATGATCCCGTCGTAGTTGAGCAACTGGATGCTCGTCGTCGGCACCTGGTCGACGGAGACGGTTTCGAGCGTGATGCCTTCCTGCTCCAGCGCTTCGCGGAGGATTTCCCCGCGCCCGCCTTCGACGTTGTCGACGTAGAGAACTTTGCCCTTGCCGCGAACGAAGGTAAAGGCTTCGGCGGTATTGTTTTGAATGAGGGTGTCGGTCTTTGAGGTCGTTTGCGCCGTTGCACCAGCGGCGGAACCGGGGCTTCCGCCTCCGGCTACCAAATTGCCCGCGCCGGGCGCTGCGTCGGCGCCGTTCCCACCGATTTCCGCGGTGACGCCCGCGCCTTCAAAGACGGCGCGGAACTGGTGGATGATGTTGCCCCCCTCCAGCGCGGGCACGCGGACGCGCTCGACGTTCAGGCCCGGATCGAGCGTGATCGTACGCGATCCCTCGCCTTCGGGGCCAATGGGCATGGCGAGGTTCTGGTGCAAAACGGTGAGCTTGCCGTGGACGGGGACCGGGTTGGTCGAGCGGAGGATCACGTCGATGGTGAACGGCTCGTTCTCGCGCTTCCACGTGGGGGCGACCAGACGGTCGAAGAGCAC
>JBBSLV010000076.1:0-11902 GCA_038233535.1 Tepidisphaerales bacterium
CCGTTCACACAGAGGTCAATGAGATGATCATCGCAAAGCAAATCCGTTCCGCGCTTTTCTCTCCGTGCTCTCCGCGGGCTCCGTGGTTCAACCTTTTTCTTTCCTGATTGAGCAAAGCCTCCAACCGCGTTATGGTCGCGCACTGCAATGATCATGGTCTGGGACAAGCCGCGAATCCTGAAGGAGCTGAAGCGACTCGCGAAGGGGGGCGGGGATCTTTCGTACAATGCGCTGGCGCGCAAGCACCAGTCGCTGCTGTCGGCGGCGGCGTATCACTTCGGGTCGTACCGCAAGGCCGTCGAGCGCGCGGGGATCGACTACGCCGACGTCACCCGGCGCCCGCGCTGGACCAAGCCCCGGATCATTGCGCTGATCAAAAAGGCCAGGCGGAGCGGGCAGGATCTGCACTGGTCGGCGGTGACGAAGCGGCGCGATGAGCTGGGCAAGGCGGCGTTCGCGTCGCTCCAGCCGCGCCTGTTCGGGCGCTGGGACCGGGCCCTTCATGCCGCGGGGCTTGATGCGGACGAAGTGAGCATTTACCGCGCGTGGGACCGCAACACCGTCGCGTTCGAGCTGCGCGCCCGCGCCTCCGACCAACTTCCGCTCAACAGCGGCGCCCTCCAGCAGGCCGACAGCGGGCTTCACGCCGCGGCCGTGCGCCACTTCGGGAGCTACGACCGGGCGCTGCGCGCCGCGAAGGTCGACCCCGACCTGGTGCGCCGCCGCCGGCGATGGACCAAGCCGGAGGTTCTCACGGCGTTGCGCGCTGCGGGCCGGGAGGGGCTGCACCTGTCCGACTCCAGCGTCCGACGGGCGCACCCGGCGCTGTACGGCGCCGCCGTCCGGCTTTTCGGCGCCTTCACCGCCGCGCGCACCGCCGCCAAGGTGAAGTACACCCGGCGGAAGCGGGCATGACGCCGTGCGCGATCGTGCTCACGGTCGCGCCAGCGCGCGTTCCACCCCTGGCGCGGCGTGGTCGCTTGAGTGACCACGCGCCCGAGAGAATCCAAGGAATCGATCGGGGTGAATCGGGGGTGAAATAGTGAAAACTCGGCGCATAAAAAAAACAGCGGTCAGGGGGAGGGCATCCCGGACCGCTGTCGGAGGGGAGAGTGAGAATCGGTGGCGCTCAAACCCTTCTGTATTGCTGCTTACTGAATAATCGGAATCCAGCGGTTTGCAAATCCACAAAATCATAAAATTTTCTCCAGCCTGTTGCGGCCGTCGCTCTTGCCAGTCTGGCAGCCAATTCAAAGCGACTGCCGGTTTGGCATTTCCCACCTCCGGTCCAGCGAGCGCGCCTTGATCCGTAACTTTCTAGCGATAAACGCTTTACATGCTATGGGAGCAGCGCCCATGGTGGCATTGCCCTTGCTAAGTTAGGTCTGCGAGCGGCTTTTTCGCTCTTACCGGGCGCTCTTCCGCTTTGCCTCAAAGGAGTCTCACACATGGCAAAAATCATTGGAATCGATCTGGGCACCACCAACAGCGTCGTCGCCATCATGGAAGGCGACCAGCCGAAGGTGCTGATTAACGCCCAGGGCAGCCGAATCACCCCGTCGGTCGTCGCCTTCACCGAGAAGGGCGAGCGGCTCGTTGGGCAGACCGCCAAACACCAGCAGGTCACGAATCCGACCAACACGATCTTTTCGATCAAGCGCTTCATGGGCCGGCGCCATAGCGAGGTGGCGCAGGAAGAGAAGATGGTCCCGTACGAGATCGTCGGCGGGGCCGAAGAGCTCGTGAAGGTGAAGGTCCGCGGCAAGGACTACACGCCCGAACAGATCAGCTCGTTCATCCTTCAGGAGCTGAAAAAGACCGCGGAAGACTACCTCGGCGAGAAGGTGACCGACGCGGTCATCACCGTCCCGGCGTACTTCAACGATGCCCAGCGCAAGGCGACCAAGGACGCCGGCGAGATCGCGGGGCTGAAGGTTCTGCGCGTGTTGCCCGAGCCGACGGCGGCGGCGCTGGCGTACGGGCTGGACAGGAAGAAGGACGAGAAGATCCTCGTTTACGATCTCGGCGGCGGGACGTTCGACGTCTCCGTGCTCGACGCATCGCATCAGGACGAGGGGGGCGTCCTCGAAGTCCTTTCCATCAACGGCAACACGCATCTGGGCGGCGACGACTTCGACGAGGAGCTGATCAACTTCCTGGCCGAGGAGTTCCGCAAGCAGGAAGGCATCGATCTCCGCAAGGATCCCATGGCGCTGCAGCGCCTGAAGGAAGCGGCGGAGAAGGCGAAGATCGAGCTGTCGGGCGCGCAGGAGACGACAATCAACCTGCCGTTCATCACCGCCGATCAGTCGGGCCCGAAGCACATGCAGATGACGATCACGCGCACGAAGTTCGAGCAGTTGATCACCCCGCTGGTCGAGAAGACGCGCAAGCCCGTGCTCGACGCGTTGAAGGACGCTGGGCTGGAACCGAAGCAGATCGACGAGGTGGTTCTCGTTGGCGGGAGCACGCGCGTGCCGATGGTGCAGCGGCTCGTGAAGGAACTGTTCGGCGGCAAGGAGCCCAACCGCACGGTCAACCCCGACGAGGTCGTCGCCATCGGCGCCGCCATTCAGGGCGGCATCGCGACGGGCAGCTTCAAGGACATCCTCGTCCTCGACGCCACGCCCCTTTCATTGGGCGTCGAAACGCTGGGCGGCGTGATGACCGTGCTCGTCCCGCGCAACACGACCATTCCGCACACGAAGAAGGAGACGTTCTCGACGGCATCCGACAACCAGAACGCCGTGACCATCAACGTCCTCCAGGGGGAGCGCGAGTTCGCCCGCGACAACCGGCTGCTCGGCACGTTCAACCTCAGCGACATTCCGCCCGCTCCGCGCGGAATGCCGCAGATCGAGGTCACGTTCAACATCGACGCCAACGGCATCCTCAACGTCGCGGCCAAGGATCTGGGCACCGGCAAGGAGAGCAAGGTCACGATCCAGAACTCGGGCGGGCTCTCGAAGGAAGAGATCGAAAAGATGAAGCGCGACGCCGAAACCCACGCCGCCGACGACAAGAAGCGCCGCGAGACCATCGACCTCAAAAACCAGGGCGAAAGCCTCGCCTACCAGACGGAGAAAGCGCTGAAGGAGCACGGCGAAAAAGTCGCGCCAGACACCCGCGTCGAGATCGAGCGCACCCTGGGCGAACTCCGCGATTCGCTCAAGACTGATGACGGCGACATTATCAAGAAGAAGATGGAGCTGCTCACGACGGCGAGCCATAAGCTGGCGGAAGAGATGTACAAGGCCCAAGCCCCCGGCTCCCCCGGTGGCGCGAGCCCCGACGACGGCGCCACCCCCTCCCCCGAAGCCTCCACCGACCGCGGCACGACCGGCGGCGGCAAGGACGACGACGTCATCGACGCGGAGTACGAGGAAAAGAAGTAATCGGGCAATCTCCGGAGATCGAAGCGGCAAGGGACGGATGGCATGTCGCCCGCCCTTGCTTTTCGGCTTTTTCCTGTGTATATGCATGTACACAGTGAAAGGATGCCATGGCCACCAAGACCATATCGATCGACATGGAGGCATATGACCGCCTCAAGGGCGTGCAGAAGGAGAACGAGTCGTTCAGCCAGACGATCAAGCGGGTCGTTTGGTCGCCCGCGCCGTTCCTCAAGTGGCAGAATGATCCGGCGCGGAAACCGATGAGCGACGAGGCCATCGAAGCGGTGGAGCAGGTCATCAGCGCGCGCCGTCCCAAGTCCTCTCGGAGGCGTGCGCGTGGCGATGCTTGACACCACGGCGCTGGTAGACCTCAGCCGCCGCGCGGGATCGCCAAACCGGCGCAGGGCTGATGCCGCCGTCGCCGCGCTGCTGGCACGGGGCGAAACGTTGTGCACCTCCCGCATCAACGAGGCGGAGTTCCGCGTCGGCGCGTTCCGCTCGACAAACGCGGTGCGCGAGGCGCTGGACATCGAAACCCTCCTGTCGATTCTCGTCATCCTCGAGTTCGACGCCGCCTCGGCCCTTCTCTACGCCCGGACGCAGGCCCATCTCCTCGACATCGGCCGGCCCTCGGGCAAGGCCGACGTCTTCATCGCCGCCATCGCCCTGGCCAACGGGCAGCGCCTCGTCACCCGCAACCCCCGTCACTTCGCCGACATCCCCGGGCTGGTGGTGGAGTCGTATTGAACGTGTGCCGCACGCGATTGCGCTATTCGAGTCATCATCCGGCGCGGTATCATCTTCACATGCCCGTTCATGACTGGACCCGCGTCACCGCCGGTATCTTTCACCACTTCCACCAGGGATGGATTACGGAGTTGTCGCGCTCGCTCAACGGCCTGTTGCCGGATGATTATTATGCAATGGCAGAGCAGCGTGCGGGAACCAAAGTCCCGGACGTGCTGACGTTGGAGAGCGTGCGCGGGCCGCTGGCAGAGCAGGGACACGAACTGCCCGGTCCTGAATTGGGTCCGCCAGAGGAATCAGAGGACAGCGCCGAACACGGCGCGCGAGATGCCGGCGGCGGTGTGGCGCTGGCCGAGGCGCCGCCGAAAGTCGGTTTCACTGATGTGGTCAGCGAAGCTGCCTTGCTCACGCTCAAGCAGAGGCGCGTGGCCATTCGTCATGCGACCAATGACCGGATCGTTGCGCTTCTGGAGATTGTGTCACCTGGGAATAAAGATGCTCGCGGACCGGTTGATGCGTTCGTCGATAAGGCGCTTGCCGCGATTCAGAAAGGCTATCACCTGATGGTGCTGGATGTCCTGCCGCCGACTCCTTCCATGCAGGTCACGCTGCACGACCGCATCTGGCGGGGGCTCAACGGGGCGGGCTACCATCTGCCCGACAAGCCGCTCACGCTCTCGGCCGATCGCGTCGCCAGGGACGTGACGACTTACGTTGAATCCATCGCAATCGGCGCCGTCCTGCCGGACATGCCGCTGTTCTTCACGCCCGAACGGTACGTCAACGTCCCGCTGGAGACGACGTACCGCGCCGCTTACGAAGGCGTCCCCCGCCGCTGGCGACGGGTCATCGAAGCCAGCGGATGACCGCGGCCTGACGGTTCCGCGCCGCGATTGTCCCTGCCGCCGCGATCGCGCGTCGACCGTTTCAATGTGCCGCAACTTTTAATCCTGGATCAATCCCCGACGGCTTGCGGATCACGTCGTGGAGAATGCGGGCGTTGATTTGCCGGTAGCGATCGCTGGCGATGCGCATCCCAGGGAGGCGATACATGTACCGCTGCCACCACGGCTTGGCGAGATATTTCCGAAGCCGCTCGGCACGCTGTTGCGGGGTGCTCTCTTTCAGTAGGTCCGGCCGCAGTCCCCGTAGCCAGTCGCTGTTCCCGTCCTTCTCCAGCCAGTCGCACAGCTCCTTAGCGGCGTGAGGATAGAGGGCGGCCCATTCCGCGATGCTGTCGTACCGCCCGCGGTCGAGCCGCACTTGTGTCGCCACGATGTTCTTGCCAAGTTTGCCGCACTTGCCGATCGGTATGTCGAAGGAGATGTAGCCCACCACGAGCGGCCGGTCGAAGGTTTCCTTGAGCGAGATGGACCGCGTGCTGCGATCCGTGACGCTGATCGCGCCGCCGGGCACGCTGTCGACGCTGGCCAGTGCCAGCGCCCGGTTCAGGCGATTCGTCTCCTCGGCCAGCGCCGCATTCTGCGCCGCCAGGGCATCGGCCTGTTTCTTCTGCACCGCCGGATCATCGCTCGGCTTTGGGCGGAAGAATCGCAAGCCCGCCTGAGTATCACTGGTATCCGTAACCGACACGTTGACGCCGCCCACCAGGTAAACGCGGTGGACAACGCGCAGGTAGCTGTAGTTCTTGCGGTAGGTCTCCGCCTCGCCGTCCCATACCTCCCTCGGCTCGTATCGCGCAAGTTGCTGACCGCCAAGACACTCCTGTGCTTTTTTCAGCACCGCCGCCACGTCCTGTCCGTACGTATAAGCATCCGATAGGGTCACCGACGCCACGGCCTCCTGCGCGTTCAACACGCTCAGCCCCAGCGGCAAGCCGCTGATGGGGATGGATGCGTCGCCGGCGGTTTCGGTCGAGACGGCCACGCGAAACGTGGGGAACGACGCGCGCGGGGCCATGTCCCAGTGCGTGGGCTGAATGTGCCGCGCCGCGAGCACCCGTGGCACAGGGAGCGTCAGCGGCCCCAAGAGCGGCACGGAGAGCACGAACACGTTGTTGACGACGGCCGGGCGCGTGGTCGCGGCGCCGTCGCGCAACCTTTGCCATAATGTCGGCGGTTGCGGAGCACCCTTTTTCACACCATAGGCTTCATTGCGGTAGGTCTTGCTGTACGGCGTCACGTTCAGCCGTGCCACGTGATGCACCAGCGGAAGAAACCCCTCCCGCTCCCAAAGCTGCACCTCGTCCTCCGTCGGCACTTCCACCACAAAGCAGTCGCCCGGCTGAAGGTCCTCGCTCAGCGGATAGATCGGGATCACCTGGCTGGCGCGGATGGTCTTCGACCATTCCTTCGCCACCGTCCCCAACTGCCGGTCCACGCGCTGGCGCGCGCAGCCAGTCATTGAAGCTGAAGCAAGGGCTACGGCGAGCAAGAGCAATACGCGATTCATCCGCCACCTCTTAAAGTGTGCATGAAATGGGGAACGACAGGCTCTGTCTCAACCCCGAAAATGAATGAGAAACGGCTCGGCGAAGTCTGATTTATTGAAAGCCGTCGAGATCAGTTTGCTCGATTTGTTGATGCCGTTTTGAAGGTTGAGACAGAGCCGGAACGACAGAATACTTGTTGGGTCTTAACGGCCTCTGAAAGCCAATGCCTAAGCCATAGCAGCAACATTGCTGGAAACCGGCGCGGTCGCCATAACTAGCGTCGTGGTGGCAAAGTGCTCCTCTAATATCGTGGCCATCTTCTCGTACTGCGGTGCAAGCCTGCGAGAGTCGAAGCTCATCATGTGCATCTGACATCGGAAGTAATCGTCGTAGAATGGCTCTACCGCCTTCGCGCCGTCGCTGAGTGCAACGCCTCCCAAGCGCGTGAGGATCCGCGCTGAGTTGTGGCGCGCGGTCGCGGCTGCGATGGCGATCACGCCACCGAGCAGGCGGCAGAGTGGCCAGACGGCCACGGCCAGTGTCACACCAGCGGATTTGGCACGTAACTCCTCTGCAACCGCCCAACCACCGGCTTCCCCGAACAACATGAAGGAGCGGGCCGCCTGGTCCCGAACTTGCTTCATACACCGCACATGCTGCTGGCGTACTTGTTCGGGCAATCTCGCGATGATTTGTAGGATGTTTAGATCGGCGATATCGACGGCAGCATCGAAAAGCCGGACGCGCATGCAGCCGCAAACAGCATCGTCCTCTCGCGTGACGAAGAGGTGCCAACTATCAGCGTCAGCCGCTGGCACATGGCGTCCGTGCTCGTCCAAAGCGGAGTTGCGAATTGCTCCGTCCGCAAAATAGATGCGGCCACGGAATTTTTGTATTTCCCAAACCCGGGCTTCATGTGCTGACGGGGTGCAGCATACGGACGTAAACGTTGATGGAATGTCACCATTGCGCGGAGGCAGCAGTGAAATCGAGTAGTTCCCCAGCCTCAGGCAGCTCAACGCCATAGTAAGATCCCTCGCCGCAGTCGTTAACGATGGGCTTCCTGCTCAACATGCCGCATCGCCGCATCCCAGATCGGCAGCGGATACACCTGAGCGAAGCAGTCGAACCCGTACTCGATGGCCGCGGCCGCTTCCGGGTAGTCGCGCACGACGCGCTCGACCAGCGCCTTGAGCACCTTGGCGTGGGCCACGTCCTCCGTCGCGTGGAAGTCGATGAATTTCTGCGCCTCGGCCGGAAACCCTTTTGACGCCAGCAGCTTCTGCACGCGCTCGGTGAGGATCGGCGTGAGCGACTCGAACGGGTACATGTAGCCGAGGTAGGCGAACGGGCTTTCGTGCCCGGCGAGCATCCGCACCGTCGCCGCCATGACGAACGACGCGGGGGTGATGCGGCGGCTGCGCGCCCAGCCCTCGTCCCCACCCAGCTTCACGAAATCCTTCAGCGCCATCTCGCCGTGATCCACCTCGTCGAGGTCGTGGTTGATCATGACCTGCATCAGGTCGGGCCGGTCCTTGGGCATGCGGCCGATGGCGGTGAACGTCGCCTCGGTGACGTGCGGGCCGTAGCTGAACACCTCGAGCAGGACGTACTTGATGACGGCGGCGACGTAGCGGGGATCGGAGTGGGCGTTGAAGACGCTCTGGTAGATGTCGCTGTGCTCGATGCGCGCGAGCTGCGCGAGCATCTTCGCCTCAAGGTGATCCGCGAACTGCTCTGGCGATCGCTGCTCTGGCGGTGCATGTGTGGGGGGGGCCTCAATCGTTTCGGGCATGATCCGATCTCCCGTAGATGATCTGCTAGGGTCTGCTCATTTCATCCACTTCGCCATCAGTTCCCCCCGGCTGTTGACGCCCAACCGGCTGTAGATCTGTTTGACGTAGTGGTGAACCGTGTGATGGCTGATGCCCAATGCCCGCGCTGCTTCCTTTTCGCTGTCGCCCGCCAGCAGCCGCTCGAGCGTGCGGCGGAGCCTCGGTGGGAGCCGTTCCCGTTCCTCGCCCCACTTCGACCTGCGCCCGGAAACCGCTGCGTCGCTGCAACTCACCGCACACCCCTTCCCGGCAACAGCACAATCAATGGCTCCCGCGCGGCGCTTTCTGCTGATGTCACTTGCCCGATTCCGAAATGGTCGCGGGATTCTCCGCGACTTACCGATCGGTTCGCAACGGCCCCTAAACAGGGGCCACCCTCCCCGTGAGCTGGACGACGCACCGCTTCCCGACTTCGGCGGGCAGTATTGCGATGTTGTGAAGCAGCGGCAATCCCCTTAAATTAGGGGGGTAGGGCGGATTGTGCGGAGTTCACTTCGACGTGGCGATCATGAGTAAATCGCAGATGTTGCGCGAGGCTGATGTCCGCGCGATGCTCCGGCTGATGGGTGAGGTATGCGAGCTGCCGCGCAATCGGCCGCTGCGCACGGCGCACATGCTCGAAGGGTTGTGCCGCGTGACCGGCGCGCAATCGGGCACGGTTACGTTTGCCCGTCATGAATACGACGGCGCCGGGCAACGCACGATTCATGTGCTCGACGGCCACGCGACGGGAATCGACGCGCGGGGTCAGGCAGTCATCGCCGAGTACCTCAAGACGCTGAAGCCGCACGATCCGCTGTCCGACCCGCTGTATTCGACGCAAGGAGCGCTGGTGGTGCGGGGGCGCGAGCAACTGATGGAATCTCCCGCATGGCATCGCTCGGCCCACTTCAACGAAGTTCGGCGCGGGTTCGGGGTCGACGATTGCATCGCAGCCAAGGTGGAGGTGTCGCGCGCGGCGCCGGTGCAGGTGCAGACCGTGTGCATCCACCGCTCGCTGCGCGACGGGCGATTCGGGAAACGGCACTGGCGGATGATCGAGCTGTTCCTCGATGAGGCGCGGCCGTTCATTCACCCGGAAAGCCCGGTCCAGGCGGCGCCGCGCCCGAGCAAGCCGCTGTCGCCGCGGCTGCGGCAGGTGCTGGAATGCCTGCTGCGCGGGGACGGGACGAAGCAAGTCGCCGCCCGGTTGGGGTTGAGCATTCATACGGTCAACGATTACATGAAGGAGCTGCACCGCCGTTTCGGCGTGAGCAGCCGGTCGGAACTGCTGGCGTTGTTCGTGAACCGCTCCGGTTTATCGTCATCATCAACGCCGGGTAGCCCGTAAGGGTCAAAACCATGCCCTCGGGGATGTGCCGGAAAACACGAGCGGCCCGCCCCCCCTGGAGCGGGCCGCCGGTATCTTCGCGGCCGGCTCATTCGTCGATCACGTCGAGCAGCGACCCGTCGATCTCCATGCTCACCGCCTGCCCGAGCGTCTGGACCTGGAAGATGATCCGGTCGCGGTGGTCGACGTCCTCGATCACGCCCTTCAACCCGCGGAACGGGCCCGCGCGCACCTCGACGCGCACGCCCACGCGCAGGTATGGGAATGGCGAGAGCGGGGCGTCGGCGGCCCAGTTCGCGTCCAGCACCGTCGCCGCCCCGTACGGGTCGTAGACGTACCGCTCGACCACCGCCCCGGACGTGTTCACCAGCGCCGTGACGTTGAAGTTCGCGTCGTGCTGGGCGTAGAGCCGCTCCTCCAGTCCGTTGCCGCTATTGGCGTCGGCGTCGCGGTCGCGCAGGACCATCGCGTCGACGTACGCCGGACTCCACACGTATTGACGCTTGACTGCCGCGCTCTCACGCTCCTCGATCATCTGCCACCCGACGGAGTAATACAGATCCTTCGCCGGCGTCCTGCCGTCGGTTTCGTGGATGCGGCGGCCCCCGTAGTTGGCCCGGCTCAATCCATAATCCCGCATTTCCTCCGCGCGCTCCGGGGGTTCCGGGGTGAGGTTCCTCACATTTGACTTGCCTTTCATGCGGACTAGCATTTCCCCGGCACCCCGGAGCGGCGGCTTCGGGGTCTTTTTGTTGGTTCAATTCCTCCCCACATGGCGCAGCTTGCGGCACAACTTGACCGGCAGCAGCAGCCGCACCGGCTTCCGATCGTGGAGCTGCTCCTGCTTGCCGGTCCGACCATCGCGCAGATGGCGTCGTACACGGTCATGCAGTTCGCCGACCGGTGGATGCTCGCGCAGGTCGGGGATCTTGAAGCCGCCGCGGCGGCAACGGCGGGCATCACCTACTTCGCCGTCATCGGGTTCGGTTTCGGCGTGCTGCTCATCGTCAACACACTCGCCAGCCAGAGCTACGGGCGACAGGATTACACGACCGCCGGGCAGTACCTGTGGCAGGGGATCTGGTTCGCGCTGGCGTTCGGCATGTTGACGCTGGTTTTGTTCCCCTACGCGCCGCAACTATTCACGCTGATGGGCCATGAGCCGAAGATGGCCCGGCTGGAGTCGGAGTATCTGCGCGTCGTGGCGCTGGGGGGATGGATCAAGCTGGCGACGGTCGCGATGAGCGAGTTTCTTCGCGGCATTCAGCGCCCGGGCATCGTGTTCGCCGGCAGCGCGGGCGGGGTGGTCGCGAACGTGTTCTTCAACTGGCTGCTGATTTACGGCAACTGGGGTTTCCCCGCACTGGGCGTGGCCGGGGCGGCATGGGGGACGAACGCGGCGGTGTGCGTCGAGCTGATCGTGATGGCTGCGTACGTCATGCGCCCGACGATCGCGCGGCTGTTCAACACGTACGACTTTCCGCTCCGCCGCGATTTGTTCATGCGGCTGCTGCGCGTCGGGCTGCCATCGGGGTTTCAATTGATCTGCGACGTGGTCGCGTGGACGGTGTTCCTCAACGTGATCGTCGCCGGGTTCGGCACGGCGGCTTTGAGCGCCAACAGCTTCGCGTTCAGCTACATGCACGTGTGCTTCATGCCCGCCATCGGCGTTGGCGCGGCGGTGACGGCGCTCGTGGGCAAATACATCGGCATGGGCCGCCCGGACCTCGCGGCCAGGCGGGCGCACCTGGGGTTCGTGGTGTGCGCGGTTTACATGATCACATCGGGGGCGCTGCTGTACGTGTTCCGCCACGAGCTGATCGGGCTGTTCTCCGCCGACGAGGAGATCCACCGCATCGGGGGGCGGATCATGCTGTTCGTCGCGCTATACCAGGCATTCGACGCGATGTTCGTCGTGTACGTCGGGGCGCTGCGCGGGGCGGGTGACACGCTGGTGCCCGCCGTCGTGCAGACGGCGCTGGTGTGGACGATCGTCGTGGGCGGGGGGATCGTGGTGGCGCGGGTCAGACCGGAGTACGGCGTGGTCGGGCCGTGGACGCTGGCGACGATCTTCGGCGTGTGCCTGGGGCTGTTCCTCTTCACGCGCTTCCAGCGCGGGCGGTGGAAGCATATCCGGCTGCATGATGACGTTGATGACGACCGGGCCAAGGGCTTTGCGGTCTCGCAGCCCGCGACTGATTCG
>JBBSLV010000077.1:0-11895 GCA_038233535.1 Tepidisphaerales bacterium
ACGGGAGAAAATGCTTAACCGAATGGTATTCAGTAATGTCCCCTTTTCGGATCCTTGCCGCCGCCGCCCGGAAAAACTTTTCCCACATGCGCCGCCTCCGTTGAGGAATTGCTTGTCGAACCGATTCGCTGCAATGAGGTGTCCGGTTCTGGCCGGAAGAACGGCGACTCTACCGTCCCCGCGGCGGTGGGCAAGGAAAAGATATGGTGAGCGGTCGCGCGGGAAGGCGTGGGGGTTGCTAAAACTCGGACCCGACGATCGACGCTTCAAAGGCGAGCTGACCATCGACCACCCCCTGGGCTTTGCAGAGGATGCGGCGGTGACGTTCCCATATTTTTTGGAGCAGGATGTACATGCGCTTGCCCGGGGGCACCTGCATGCGGAACTTGCAGTCTTCGACGCCGCCGAAGCCGATGAAACCCTTCCATCCGACGTATTCGCGGGTGTAGAGGGAGGCGACTTGGGCGGCGGCCTCGATCATGAGCACGCCGGGGAGGAGCGGTCGGCCTGGGATGTGGCCGGGAACCCAGAATTCCTTGTCGTGGGTGTCCTTATAGCCCACGATCCGTCCGAGGTCGGCATCGGCGTAGAGGATGGCGTCGAGGTGCTCCATGTCCCCCCGCTGGGGATTGCGCAGACGGATGGCCTCCTGATCAAACAGGACGCGGTTGAGGTCGATGGCGGACAAGTCGAAGAGGAATTGTGGGGGCATTCGGGGTGCGGTGAGGAGGTATAGGGTGAAAGGCAAAAGGAAAAGGAGGGAAACAGGCCGGCTGAGCCGTTTCTCTTTGCCTTTTCCTTTTGCCTTCGCGAAACGTCTACTGCGGGGGCGCGCCACCCGCATCGGCATTGGCATTGGCATCGGTGCCAGCGTCGGTGTCACCTTCGCCTTCACGGCCTTCCAGAACCTTCTTGCGGACTTCCTGGGCGGCGGACTTGATTTCCTGCATTTTTTTGCGGACGCGGGTGCCGGCGGCCTTGTTACCACCGATGGCCTTGGCGACGTCGTCATCCGCTTCCTGCACCAGACGCTTCAGCGTGTCATACTCTTGCATGGGTCTCGTTCCTCTCAAAAGGGCATGGGACAGGCGAAAAACACTATCCGGACCGATTTGGCGTGTCAATTCGCGGGCCTCGGGAGGTTCTTATTGTTGAGCCCGGCGGAATGCGCTATGTCGATCTGCTAAACCGCAAGCGGCGGAGGCGCTGGCGGTTGGAGAAACGCACCATTCATCCTTCGCGGACGAACCGGTGGAAAGCGTCGATCAGCCGCTTCGTGATGGGTCCAGCGGTGCCGGTGCCGACAACGCGGCCGTCGATCTTCGTCACGGGCATCACCTCTGCGCCCGTGCCGGTCAGGAAGCACTCGTCGGCGACGTACAGGTCGTGCTTCTGGAGCGACCGCTGCTCGTGGGGGATGTTCATCGTCGCGCACAGGTCGAGCATGGTCTGCCGGGTGATGCCTTCGAGGATCCCGTCGACGGCAGTGGGCGTAAGGACGCGGTCGCCCTTGACGATGAAGATGTTTTGCACGGTGCCCTCGGCGACGTTGCCGAGTTGATTCAGCATGATCGCCTCGGGCACCCCGGCGTCGTTGGCTTCGATGCGGGCGAGGATGTTGTTGAGGTAATTGAGGCTCTTCACGCGCGGGGACAGGGCGGCGGGGTGCGTGCGGATGGTGGCGGCCGTGATGACGGCGATGCCCTTTTCGTACAGTTCCTTCGGGTACACGTGGATCTGGTCGGCAATGATGATGACCGACGGATTGGAGCACTTGTTGGGGTCGATGCCGAGGAACCCGACGCCGCGGGTGACGACGGCGCGGATGTAGCAGTCGGTGAGGTCGTTGGCGCGCACCGTCTCATCGACGGCGGCGAGGAACTGCTCCGGGGTGAGCGGGATGGTCAGTCGGATCGCCTTGGCCGAGTCGTACAGCCGGCGGAGGTGCTCTTGGGCCTTGAAGAGGTTGCCGTTGTAGACGCGGATGCCCTCGAACACGCCGTCGCCGTAGAGCAGACCATGGTCGTAGACGCTGATTTTGGCGTCCTGTTTGTTTACGAGGTTTCCGTCGAGCCAGATCTTCAAAGACATTGACACTCCCAAACCCGAATGACGAAACCAGAAATCCGAATGAATGACGAAACCCGAATGACGAACAGTGGCGTCCTCTTCGGGTTTCGTCATTCGTCATTCATTCGGATTTCTGGTTTCGTCATTCGGGCTTCGCTTCAGGCTTCTCGAGCTTCCCGTCCTTGAGCACCAGCACGCGATCGGCCTTTTTCGCGACGGTGCGGTCGTGGGTGACCATGACGATCGTCTGCCCGCGCTCGCGGTGCAGGGTTTCGAGCACGGCCATGATCTGTTTGCCCGTTTCCGCGTCAAGGTTGCCGGTCGGCTCGTCGGCGAAGAGCACTTTGGGCTGATTCATCAGGGCCCGCGCGATGGCGACGCGCTGCCGCTCTCCGCCGGAGAGCTGGTTGGGGCGGTGCTTCAAGCGGTGGTCCATCCCGAGCTGCTTGAGGATGTCGACGGCCCGCTGCTGAATCTCGCGCTTGTTCGCGCGGAAGCCGAACCACGAGTGTTCGATCATTGATGCGAGTTCCGCGTTCTCCAGGACGTTCAGCTCGGGCAGGAGGTGGTAGAACTGGAACACGAAGCCGAACTGCGTGTTTCGCAGCTTGCTCCGCTCTGCCCCGCTCATTTGCGCGATGTTCCGGCTTTCGTACTCGATATGCCCGTCCTCGGCACCGTCGAGGGCGCCCAGGATGTGCAGCAGCGTGCTCTTGCCCGATCCCGAGCGCCCCTCGATGGCGAGAAACTCGCCGGCGCGGATCGTGACGTCGGCGTGCTTGAGCACCTGCACGGCGCTGTCGCCCATGCGGAACGTCTTTCGCACGCCCGTGGCCTTGAGGATCGTGCGATCGGCGCGGGGCGCGACGGGATGGGGTGGAGAGTCGATCTGTGACATATCAATTATTGCCGATTTTCGATTTGCGATTTGCGATTGAGAAGCAAGGGGGCGGTCCCGTCAATCGCAAATCGGCAATCGACAATCGGCAATCTCCCTACTCCCATCTCAACGCTTCCACGGGGTTCATCCGCGCCGCGCGAATGGCGGGCACCAGCGCCCCGAGAATCGACGACGCGATCGCCACGGCCACGATCCACACGACCGTCTCCGGATCCATCGTGTTGGGGATGGTATCGAAGGCATACACCTCCGGATCCCATATCTTCAGCCCCAGCATCTCGCCCATGGCCGTGTGGATCTCGTTGATGTATTTCACGATGAAAAACGAGACGAGCAGCCCCAGCAGCCCCCCGACGATGCCGATCGCCATGCCGTAGCCGAGGAAGATCCCGGCCACGCCCGTGCTCGTGGCGCCGACGGACTTGATGATTCCGATGTCCTTCGTCTTCTCCACCACGATCATATAGAAAATGCAGAAAATGAGAAAAATCGCGACGATGCTGATCATCCCGAAGAGGAACGTGACCAGCGCCGTCTCCTTCTCCACCGCGCCCAGCCACACCTTGTTGGCCTCTTCCCACGTCTCGACTTCGACGGGATGACCGATCGGGTAGTCCACCCGCTCAGTGACGCTGTCGACAATGCCCTGCACCTTCTCCCTGGCCGCGTACAGATCAATGCCGGGCTTGAGCTTGATCTGGATGTCGCTGGCGCGGGCGGGCTCGCCCTCGTAGGCCTCCATGCCCAGATCCTTCTGGAGCACATCGAAGGGGACGTAGACGGTGTTCGAGTCGTACTGCCAGATCTCGGTGCGGCTGTCGTCGACGATCCAGTATCGGTTTTCGGACTTCGCCCCGGCGTCGAACGACGGCGCGTCGGCCGACACGCCCATGACGGTCAGCTTCGCCCAGGATTCGTACAGAACCGGGGGACGGTCGATTTTCCCGGACTTGTCCTTCGTCAGCCCGACGACCCCCACGCCGACGATCATCCCCGGCCACGACCGCGCGTTCTCCCCGGCGAGAAGCTCGTAGGGCACGTCGTCGAGCAACTCGAACGACGGCGCCGTCGTCGGCGCTGGGCGGCCCGCGTCGATGTGCTTCTGGTACTGGCGGAAAGTCGACTTCGGGAATTCGTTGACCTTCCCCATTTCGTCGATCGGGATGCCGAGCACCTGCACCCCGTCGCGAATCGGGTTGTTGTTCGGGTCGCCGCCCACGGCGATGTGAATCAGGCCATACGTCCGGATCGTCGGAACGGCCGCCTCGACCTCCGGCAACTGCCGGACCCCCGCAAGCACTTCCTCGTAATACGGGAACCCGGTGAGCGACTCGCCCTTGACGATCACGTCGCCGGAAAGCCCATGAAACGACTCGCGAAACATCCGCAGCCACCCGCCCATGACGGAGATCACGACGAGCACCATGGCCGTGCAGAGCATGACCGCGATGAGCGACACCCAGGCGATGCGGCGTTTGCGGAGGTATTTGAGGATGAGGTGGAGTTTGTACATGGATGCCTTTCGCAGCGTTAATCGACAAAGGCGAGCGCGCTGCGGAGGCTTCGGCTGATGAACTCGTCACGCGTCATGTTGTTTCGCTTGGCAAATTCATCGAACTGGCGCAACAAGGCGTCGTCAACGCGGATGCGGACGGTCCGCTGCTTGCCGTTGTACACGTGCAATGAATAGATCGGCTGATGGCGCGAACGCTCCCAGCGCGCCCGGTTCGCGGGAGAGAGAGGGCGTGTGTCTTCGAGACGGATCGGCTTGTCGAACTGCTTCGTCGCTCTTGCGAGCTCGGCCGTCGTCATCTTCGTCCAAGGCTTCTGTTTCGTCGGCTTCTTCATAGGATTCACCGCATGGCGCGGCGATAATTGCGCTTCTGCGTGGCCGTCAGTTCCATCGCATGAATGATGAACCCGACTTCGTCTTCGCCTTCCGCGAATCGTAGCCGATCTGCCGGTGTTAGCGATTCGAAATCCACTTCTTCATCCGAAAGATAAACGAAAATAACCTGGAGGTATCGACCACTCTCCGTCTGACCCCACACGAGCTGCTTTTCGTCCTCAACTTCTCTGGGAAAGGGGGGCCGTGCGCGGTCCACAACATACTGGGCTTCGTGCGATCTCACGTTGTGCTCACCAATGTGTTCGCGATTCGATTCGGTCCATTGGTAGATCATTGCCATCCATCATCCTTGCGGCCGCATGAGCGGGAACAGAATCACATCCCGCAAACTCTCCGCTCCAGTCAGCATCGTCATCAACCGATCCACGCCCAGCCCCATCCCCCCCGCCGGGGGCATGCCGTAGCGGAGGGCGGTGAGGAAGTCCTCATCCACCTTCTGCCGCTCTTCGGCGTCACCGACCTGGCGGGCGAACTGCTGCGTTTGCACGTCCGGATCGTTCAGCTCGGTGTAGCCGGGGGAGATTTCCTGGCCGTTGATCGCCAGTTCGTAGACGTCGGCGAAGAACGGGTCGTCCTTGTTCGGCCGGGCGAGCGGGATCACGACACTGGGTACATGGGTTACGAAACATGGATCAATTAGCGTCGGCTCAACAAGTTTTTCGTAGACCTCGACCAACTGTTCGGGCGGAGACAACGTCAGGAGCTTGTCGCGCAGTCGTATCGCAGTGCCTACGGTGAACGAAACTCTACCTGCGTAAACCCGATGATCTGAAGCGGTGTAGCCATGCGCTGCGTAGTCCAACGGAGCCTTAACGGCTATTACTTGCCACAGCGCTGAGCCGGAATCTTGGATTAGGGTCTTATCTGCGGGGTAATTGAGATTCCAGTGTGTGTACTCGGCTACCAGTTCATCCATGCGAACACGTCGCCAAGGGCGCTGAAGACTAATGACGTCCTTGACGATGCCGTCATCGATCCATGTCGGGGAAAGTGAATAATCCCGCTCGGCTTCCACTATCTGTGGATTCCGCGGGATCTCAAGCGTCCCGAACACCGTCTGCGCGACGTGGCAGATCAGCCCCTCCACCATATCCGCCATCGTTTCCCACGATCCGAACGCTTCGTACGCCTCGAGCATGGTGAACTCGGGGTTGTGGCGCGGGCTGATGCCTTCGTTGCGGAAGTTGCGGTTGATTTCGTAGACCTTGCGGAAACCCCCGACGAGGAGGCGCTTCAGGTACAGCTCGGGGGCGATGCGCAGGTAGAGCTTCAGGTCCAGCGCGTTGTGGTGCGTCTCGAACGGCCGGGCGTTGGCGCCGCCGTGCAGGATCTGCATCATCGGCGTCTCGACTTCCGTGTAGCCCAGGCCGTTGAGATAATTCCGCATCTCCGCGACGACGCGGCTGCGCAGCTTCATCACGCGCATCACGTCGGGATTGGCCCACAAATCGACGTAGCGCTGACGGTAGCGCAGCTCGATGTCCTCCAGCCCGTGCCATTTTCCCGGCGGGGGCAAGAGTGCCTTGGCGGCGAAGGTGACCGCCGTCGCCCAGACCGTCACCTCGCCGGTCTTCGTCGCGCCGAGCTTGCCGGTGGCGACGATCTGATCGCCTAAGTCGATCAGCTCCCCCGTCGCCCAGCCGGTTTCGTCCAGCCGCTTCTTGTCCAGCGCGACTTGCAGATCGCCGGTCTCATCGCGCAGCGTCAGGAATGCGAGCTTCCCGAACCGCTTGGCGAACATCACCCGCCCGGCGACGGTGCAGACAGGCCCGCCGTCCTGGCCCATCTCCGGGTTGTGTTGAGCTTTAACGTCCGCGAGGGGTGTAACGCCTTCCGTGCGCTGCCCGAAGGGGTCGACGCCCAGCTCGCGCAGCTTCTGCAACTTCTGGCGGCGTTCCTGTTCGTACGTATTGGCGGATGGTTCTTCCATATTGTCCGGGTCGAAAGTTTGACGATGATAGTTGGCATGAGGCAAAAGTAAAAAGACAGTGAATACCGGGGGTTTGATATGCACAGGTGCATCATCGTGAGACGCAGTCAGAATCCCCGGACTCCGCTGTGCTACGCCGCGGGGCGTAGCGCAGCGGAGTCCGGGGATTTGTTTTTCAGGTGCGTGCTCCTGCTCGTCCTCTTTTTGAGCGCGCCACAAGCGAGCAGCGCCGCTGACCTCCGCACGCTGCGCAGCGCCCACTACCTCGTCCATACCGACCTGGAACCCGCGCTCGCGGAGGATCTGGCCAAGCGCCTCGACGCGATGCACGATGAATACGCGCGCCGGCTTGGCGCGTTCAGCGCAATCGACCCGAGCGAAAAATTCGAGGTCTACCTCTTCGCCCACCGCGCCGACTACATGCGGCTGACGCAGAGCCGCTACCCCAACACGGGCGGCATCTTCATGCCCCAGCGCAACCTGCTGGCCGCTTATCTCCAAGGCCAGGGCCGCGACGGGCTGCGCCGGGCGATTCAGCATGAGGCGTTTCACCAGTTCGCGCACGCCGCGATCAGCCCAAACATCCCCACCTGGCTGAACGAGGGAATGGCCCAGTATTTCGAGGAAGGAATCTGGACGGGGGCGCAGTTCACGTTCGGACAGGTTCCCCCGCGCCGGTTGCGGCAGTTGCAGCACGATTTGCGCGAGAAGCAGATCGTGCCGTTCACCACCATGCTCGGCATGACCAACGAGACGTGGGAGACGATTCTCACGACCGACGCCGACCGCGGCGCGACGCACTACAACCAGGCGTGGGCCATGACCCACTTCCTCATCCACGGCGCCAACGGCGATGTGCCCTACCGCCCGCGGCTGATCGACATGCTGAAGCGAATCCACGCCGGCGCCGACGCGCACGTTGCGTTCACTGAAGCATTTTCGTCCAACGTCGAGGGGTTTCAGGCGCGGTTTGAGGAATTCGCCAAGCAGCTCACCGCCACGCCCGAGGCGACGATGATCGAGCGGCAGACGGTGCTGGCCGACCTGCTGACCGCGTCGCACCGCGACGGCCGGCGATACGGGAACCTTCGCTCGTTCCGCGAAGAGATGATCGGCTCGAATACGCGCCTGCGCTACACGAAGGGCCAACTCAAGTGGCAGACGTCGCCCGACCTGCGCGTGTACTTCGCCGACTTGTCCAACCGCGTTTTTGAAGGAAACGAGCTGTACTTCGACCACCGCGGCACCAGCCCGCTGCCCGACCTGGTCTGCCGCGCGACGGAAACGCTGCGCCTGCGCACGCGATTTCACGAGACGGGCGACCGCATCGAGCACGAAGTCCTGTGTGAACCCCCGACCGGCCGCTGATGCCACCCCCCGACGAACCCATTTCCCGCGCATTTATCGCCATCGGCGCCAACCTCGGCGACCGGTCCGCGACGATCCGCAGCGCGCTGGGCGCCCTCGATCGCTCGCCGGGCATCGGAGTGATCCGCGTCTCCACCCTGATCGAGAACCCCGCCGTGGGAGGCCCCGCGGGCGCTCCGCCTTTCCTCAACGGCGCCGCCGAACTGGCGACCACGCTCGATCCGCACGCGCTGCTCGCCAGGCTGCTGGAAGTCGAGCGCAGTCTGGGCCGGGAACGACGTCAGAAATGGGCCCCGCGCACGATCGACCTGGACCTGCTGCTGTACGGTGACCAGATCATCCGAAGTGACGACCTCACCCTCCCCCACCCCCTGATGCACGCGCGGAATTTTGTCCTGATCCCCCTCGCACAGATCGCGCCGGACGTGCTGCATCCGACGCTGCGAAAGACGATTCGTCAGTTCCGTGACGATTATGCACGATTGGGCACTTGATCGCGGGGGCTGACCGGCGGCTGCCGCCGGCGGCTACAACCTGTCGGACATCCCGCGGCCCGCTCGTAGGGCGACAGCTTTTAGCCGCCGGCGGGAGCCGCCGGACCCTCGCCCAACTCAGGTTTCTCGATCTGGCGGGATGCATCGCCTTCCCGTACCCTCACGCGCCTCGATATGAACGTCGTTCACACGATCGCCGACTGTCGCGCCGCGCGGGCCACGCTTCCGGGGAAGGTTGCGCTGGTGCCTACGATGGGCGCGCTGCACGTCGGGCACCTGTCGCTCATCGGTCGCGCCAAGGAACTCGCCCAATCCGTCGTCGTCAGCATTTTCGTCAACCCGACCCAGTTCGGCCCGCGCGAGGACTTTAATAAATACCCCCGGCCGATCATGGCCGACCTGGAGAAGTGCAAGAGTGCGGGCGTCGACCTCGTGTTCAACCCCGCCACGGAAGAAATTTACAAGCCGGGGTCGCCGGACCTCGTCATCGACTTGCCGACCCTCACGACCGTGCTCGAAGGCAAGCATCGGCCGGGACATTTCAAGGGCGTGTGTCAGGTCGTCGCAAAATTGTTCAACATCGCCCAGCCACAGGTTGCGTGTTTCGGGCAGAAGGATTTCCAGCAGTTCCGCGTGCTGGCGGCGATGGTCGAGGCGATGGATTGGCCGATCGCGATGGTCGGTTGCCCCACGCTGCGCGAGAAGGACGGGCTGGCGATGAGCAGCCGCAATCAATACCTCACGCCCGACGAGCGACAGCGGGCGCTGTCGATCAGCCGGGCGCTGGCGCTCGCATCCGGCGAAGTAAAAAACGGCGTGAAGCAGACGAACCGGCTGCTCGCGACGATGCAAAAGGTGATGCTCGACGTCGGAACGCTTGGGCGGGTTCCCGTGTCGCTCGACTATGTCGCCGCGGTGGATCCGTTGACGCTGAAGACCGTGGAAACCATCACCGGACCGACGGTCCTTGCGATCGCCGCCCGCGTGGGAGCGACGCGCTTGATCGACAACGTTATCGTCGATCCCGCGACTTTGTAACCCCCTACAATCGTCCAGAGGGTGTTCAAAAGCCGTGTAAAGTCGCCGTTAAAGGTTGCTCGCATGCTCCAAGAACTCTTCCGCATTCCCTTCCTCGACATCCCCGTCTTCGGCTACGGGTTGATGATGGTCATCGGCTTTCTCCTCGCGATGGAGCTGGCGAAGTTCCTCGCGCGGCGCACCGGATTCGACCCGGACATCTTCGTCAACGTCGGGCTGATCGCCCTGGTCAGCGGGGTGGTCGGGGCCCGGCTCTCGCACGTGCTGGAGAACTGGCAGGCGTTCACCGCGGGTCCGTCGGGGTGGGAAAACTTCAAGGACATGATCAACATCCGCTCCGGCGGGCTGACGTTCTACGGCGGGCTGCTGCTGGCGACGCCGATGTGCCTGCTCTATGGCATCCACCGCAAAGTCCCGCTGCGCGTCGGCATGGACATCATCGCCCCGTGCGTGATGGTCGGCCTCGCCTTCGGGCGCATCGGGTGCTTCCTCAACGGCTGCTGCTACGGCGCCGAGTGCGAAGCGCCGTGGGCCGTGACCTACCCGTACCACGCCAACGCCTACGTCGATCAGTGGCGCGACGGCGACGTTCAACCCCCGCCGGAACTCGTGCAGACGGACGAGCATGGCCACCGCGTGCTGCTCGACCCGGCGCTCGCCTCCCGCAGCGAAGACCTTCGCGCGCAGATGACCGCATCGCGCTCACTGCCCGTCCACCCCGCGCAGTTGTACAGCACGTTCAACGCCCTGCTCATCGCCGGCGCCCTCGGCGCCTTCTACACCATCCCGCACGCGCCCGGCCGGGTGTTCGCGCTGATGTGCATCCTCAAGGGCATCACGCGCTTCCTGCTGGAAATGCTCCGCGTCGAGCCGCCGGTGCTGCACGTCGGTGGATGGGGTCTGAGCATCAGCATGGTGATCAGCATCGGGCTGATCATCGCGGGCATTGTGCTCTGGTACGTCTTCCCGCTGTTCGGGAGGGAGTGGCCGATCAAATGGGAGGCGACGACCGCAACGACGAAGGCCGACACGCCGGCGATGGCGTAGGAGGAATTGTCGCGAAGACGCAAGCGAACCCCCGACCGCCACGGCGGAACTGCCGTCGCTTGCCCGCGCGGTCGAAGGTCGGGACACCCAGCCACCGTCGCCGCCGGGGCATAGCACGCGGTTTTGTACGCGCCGCCGCGCCAGCAGCCGGAGCACGAACGCGGGGACCATGGGTTACGCCTCCTTTTTGGTTGCGAGAGGGAGGGCGGATTGGATCAACGGTCCGATGCGCAAGCGACTCGGGATCATTCATCACGTCGGCGATCATCGTTCCCCCCATCACCCTGCCGCGCGTGCCGTTCAGCACGCGCGGAAGTGGGGACGCAGGACGCAGCTGATTTATCTCCTCGGTCCGCTTCGTGACGCGGATAACGGCACAACGAGATAACGGCACAACGAGCGCTCTCTAATAATGGAACCCGTTCCCCCGCAGGTGCGTGAACGACGGGCCGTCCTTCAGCACCTTGCCGGCGATGACCTCGGCGACGAACAGGTCGTGGTCGGCGTCGAATGCGCACGACGTCGTCACGCGGCACTCGAGGTACGCCAGCGCGTCGGCGAGGACGATCGTGCCGTTGGCCGTGCGGGTGGTGCGGACGGTGTCGAACGGATCGGCGCCGGCGGGGATGCCTCGGGCATACTTCTTCATCAGCGACGTGTCGCCGTCGGCGATGACGGAGAGCGCGAACGTCGAGCCTGGCGTATTTAGCGCCGCGTGCGCGGGCCGCTCCTTCGCGATGGCGACGCTCACGCTGGGCGGCGCAAACGCCGCCTGCTGCACCCAGCTGGCCATCATCGCCAGGGGTTGGTTCTCGTGCGTCGCGGTGAGGATGAACACGCCGCTGGGGATGCGCCCCAGCGCGCGGCCGATGGTGAATTTGACGTCGTCGGGAACATGCATGTTGACCTCCATTGACCTGTTGTAGCGGACGGTGCGCGCCGGTGCTACGGTTGCGCCATGGGCAACGGTTTCACGTGTCCCCACTGCGATGCTCCGCTGGATGCGGCGCCGGGGCCGACGCCGCAGGAGGTCGTGTGTCCCCAATGCGGGGGATTGCTCCTCATTCCCGCGACCGACGGGATGGTTCAACCTCTCGACCACTCCGCTCCCCCGCCGGCGCGTGAGGACGAGCTGAGC
>JBBSLV010000078.1:0-11844 GCA_038233535.1 Tepidisphaerales bacterium
ATCCGCCAGCAGATCAAGGAGTTCTCGCCCGCCGTCGGACCGGTGGAGACGTCGCGCATTTTCCTGATCGACACCGATGCACCGCGCGAGCAGGTCCAGCGCGTCGCCAATGAGCTGCTGGCCGACCCGATCGTCGAGCAGGCGGAGCTGATTCTCGAGCCGCCGGCCGATTCGGGGCGCAGCCGCATTGAGATTCACCTCAAGCCGGGGGTGATGGACCCCATCGCCGCGTCGACCGAGATGGCCGTGCGCGACATGGGGATCGGGATCAACGAAGTCCGCACCGGCCGGTCGTACGTCATCTGCGATCAGGTCGACGAAGCGGAATTGAAACACATTGCCCGCCGCGTGCTGGCCAACGGGGTGATCGAGTCGGTTCACTTGAAACCGTTCATCCCAACGCAGTTCGAGCACGGGCGGGAGAACCCATTTCAGCTCCGCCACGTCCGGATCCGCGAGTTGACGGAGCCGCAGTTGGCGAAGCTCAGCCGCGAGGGGCATCTGTTCCTGTCGATCCCCGAGATGAGGGGTGTCCAGGATTATTTCAGGAAGCAGAACCGCGAGCCGACCGACATCGAGCTGGAGACGATCGCCCAGACGTGGAGCGAGCACTGCGTCCACAAGACGCTCAAGAGCGCCGTCGAGATCGAGGTGCAGGACGAGACCGGGAAGGTGATCGGCCACCGCCGGTATGGGAACCTGATTCGCGACACGATTTTTTACAGCACGATGGAATTGATGGAGAGGGTTCAGGGTTCAGGGTTCAGGGTTCAGAAGACGCCGGAAGGCGTTTCGCCCTCCTCTCCTGAACCCCGAACGGGTTCCCGCGCAGCGGGAGATTCTAACCCTGAACCCTTCTGCCTCTCGGTCTTTAAGGACAACGCCGGCGTGATCGCGTTCGACGAGATCGACGCGGTCTGCTTCAAGGTCGAGACGCACAATCACCCCAGCGCCATCGAACCCTATGGCGGGGCCGCGACAGGCATCGGCGGATGCATTCGCGACATCCTCGGCACCGGGTTGGCCGCCCGTCCCATCGCCAACACGAATGTCTTCGCCGTCGCCTACCCCGACGCCGGAAAAAACAGAGACGCCGAAACAAACAGGGACGGGAGCTATTTATCATCCGCCGAAATGGGGGGAGATTCCGAGAGAAAGTCAAAGAAAAACAGGGACGGGAGCTATTTTTCGTCCATTGGCGAACTGCCGAGGGGGGTGATTCATCCGAAGCGGATTCTTCAGCAGGTCGTGGCCGGCGTGCGCGATTACGGGAACCGGATGGGCATCCCGACGGTGAACGGGGCGGTCTACTTTGATGACCGATATATCGGCAACCCGCTCGTCTTCGCCGGTTGCGTGGGCATCATCCCGCGCGACAGAATCGCGAAGGAATCGAGGGCCGGCGACGCGATCGTCGTTATGGGCGGGCGCACGGGTCGCGACGGCATCCACGGCGCGACGTTCTCCTCCGCCGAACTCACCGACACGCACGCGGATGAGTTCTCCCACGCCGTGCAGATCGGCAACGCCATCACGCAGAAGAAGATGGCCGACGTGATCCTGGCGGCGCGCGACCGCGGGTTGTTCAGCGCGATCACCGACCTCGGCGCCGGCGGGCTGTCCAGCGCCGTGGGCGAGATGGGCGAGAAGGTCGGCGCCACCGTGACGCTCGAAACCGTGCCGCTGAAGTACGCCGGGCTGCGTTACGACGAGATCTGGATCAGCGAGGCGCAGGAGCGCATGGCGTTGTCCGTGCCGCAGGAGCACGTCGCCGAGCTGCTCGAATTGGCCGCGAGCGAGGACGTCGAGGCGACTGTCATCGGCACGTTCGGGACGAGCAACGAGGAGCTGATCCTCAACTATCGCGGCACGGAAGTCGGGCGCATGTCGATGCACTTCCTGCACAAGGGCATTCCCATGCCGACGCGGAAGGCGATCGTCATCGAACGCTCTTCCCGTAGCACGGGTTTGCAACCCGTGCGTTCTTCTGCTGAACGGAAGGAACACGGGTTAAAAACCCGTGCCACGTCGGACATCAAAGACGAACTTCTCAAGCTGCTCGCGCATCCGAACATCGCCTCGAAACACTGGATCATCCGCCAGTACGACCACGAGGTGCAGGGTGGGTCGGTCATCAAGCCGCTGCTCGGCCCCGAGCAGATCGGACCGAGCGACGCCGCCGTCGTGCGCCCGAAGCTGTCGAGCATGAAGGGCGTCGCCATCGGCAACGGCCTGGCGCCGCAGGTTCTCGATCCCTACGACATGGCCATCGCCGCGATCGACGAAGCGGTGCGCAACGTCGTGTGCGTCGGGGCGGATCCGGACAAGATCGCGATCCTCGACAACTTCTGCTGGCCCAGCGTCGACGATGAACGGACCATGGGCACGCTGGTCCGCGCCTGCGAGGGTTGCCACGACGCGGCCCTGGCCTACGGCATCCCGTTCATCAGCGGCAAGGATTCGCTGCACAATCAGTTCACGAATTCCGAGACCGGGGAGGTCATCCGCATCCCCAACACGCTGCTGATCAGCGCCATCGGCGTGATCGACAACGTCGAGCGCTGCGTCACGATGGACCTGAAACACCGCACCGCCCGCGTCGTGCTCGTCTCCGCGAAGGATCTCCGCGACCTCTCAATTCTCTCGAAGACGCACCGGCTCGTCTCCGGCGCGATCCGCGCCGGGTTCGTCGCCGCCGCCCATGACGTCAGCGACGGCGGCGTGCCCGTGGCGCTGGCGGAGATGTGCATCGCATCCGGCCTGGGCATGATCGTCGGCGAAGAATTCTTCACGTCGCCCGATGCATTCGACGAGCGCCCCGGGCGGTATCTGCTCGAGCTGACCGATTCCGCCCGCGCCGACGAGCTGCGCGCGAACTTCGCGGGCGTGGCCGACGTGATCGACCTCGGCCTCGTGCAGCACCTGCGGAAGCTGACGGTCACGAGCACGAAGCAGCGCGTGCTGGAGATCGGGCTCGACGAGCTTACGGCGGCGTGGCGCGGAACGCTGGACTGGTAGATGTAGATGTCGTCGCGGGCTTGCGCCCCCGGGCGATGAACTGCTGCGCCGCACCCCCGCGATACGCGATCGTCTGTCTCGGCGGACCACTTCGCTTGGCCGTGCGCATCATCGCCGACTCGACCTTCCGCTCGTCGCGCGCGTTGCCGATGGCGGCGACGACCCAGAACCGCTCGTCTGCGATCGCCGGCGCGTCCTCCGCCGTCGTTTGCCGCGGCAATCCCGGCTCGCGCCAGTAGCAGCGGAACGGGCTTATATCCCCGATGACATAGACCGGCTCATTGTCCTGCCGGTGCGCCCGCACGAACTCGACGGCCGGGCGGATGTGCCCGCGGTGGCGGGGGATCGCTAGGTGAAATGCGACCTGCGCCAGTCCGATGCCGATCAGCACGATCGGCACGGCCAGCCCCACGCCGCGCCACTTCGTCTGCGCGACGCGCTCCCACAGCCATCCGATGCCGCCGCCCGCGAGCAGGAACATCGCCGGCGCCAGGAACAGCGTCACGCGCGACCCCCCAAACGGGTAGCGACCCGCAAACGACGCGAGCAGCGTCAGCCCAACCGGCGCCAGCAACACGCCCAGCAGTTGCCGCCGGCCGTCGCGCCACAACTTCCACGCGCCGCAGCACGCCAGCGCGAACACGACTTCGCCGCCGATCTCGTACGGATAGCGGCACAGGCCGATGAACATCTTCACCAGCCAGATCGGCAGCACCCACGGCCGCGACCAGTCGGGGAACCGCTCGGCCCAGTACGCGTACAAATCCCCGACCTCCTGGTGTCGAATCGAAAGCTTGTACAGCGCCGCGAACGACAGCATCGCCGGCAGGCAGCACAGCGCGAACGTCATGATCCCGCGCGCACCCCCGCGGCGCAGGAACGACGGCAGCAGCGCCAGCCCGATCCCCCCGAATACGAATACCATCGGGTGCGACGCCCACAGTGCCGCGGCGGCCAGGAGTGAAGCCGTCAGCAGCCGACGCGGTTCTGATTGGCGCTGATCCGTCACCACGAGCAGCAGCGCGAGCGTGAAAAACACGTCGCCGCTGTACTGCTTGGCCTCGACGGCGTGCGCGATGAGCCGGTCGGACAAGGCGAACAGCGCGACGGCGCACGCCGCACCGATCGCCCCGACGAGTCGTCGCGCAAGGATCGCCATCAGCACGACGGCGGCGCACCCGAGCACGAGCGGGATGAACCGCAGCACGTACTCCGACGAACCGAAGGCGTCGAACAGCGCCTTCTGCGCCACGAGAAACGCCGGCGGCGCCGACTGCGCGTGGGGCAGCGGTCCGACGAGCTGCCGGAACGTCAGCGACGTGACGTTCAACACGAGGTACGCCTCATCGTGCCAGTACGACCGGCGCCACAGGTACTGCACAATCCGCGCGATCATGCCGACCGCGACGGCGGCGTAGAGGAGGGCCGTCAATCCGTCGTGACGGCTTTTGTCCGAATCATCAACGTCGTCCGCGAGCATTGGCGTGTGCATTGTCATGCCGAAATATTCCAAAGATCTCCAGCGCTCGGACGCGGGAGATCCTTCGGAGCACTTCAGGATGACAGAGAGGTGGTTGCGGTCAAGACCCCTCGCTATCGTGTCCGCCCGGGTGTTCTCGAAGCTCGTGCATGGTGTGACGTTCCTGCCGGGGTGGTATTATCCTGATTGACGCGATGGCGGCGCTGTCGCGCATCGGGAGCGTGGCATGAGCGAGAATCGTGGCGTGGCACTGGTGACCGGCGCATCGCGCGGGATCGGGCGGGGGATCGCCATTGCGCTGGCGAACGCCGGGTTCGACGTCGTCGTCAACTACGCCAGCAACCGGGACGCCGCCGAGGAAGTCGGGAAGGTCATCGAAGGCGCGGGGCCAAGGGCGCTGCTCGTGCAGGGGGACGTGTCGGTCCCCGCAGACCGCGAAAAGCTCGTTAACCGAACGTATGCGGAGCTTGGCCGGCTCGATCTGCTCGTCAACAACGCCGGCATCGCGCCGACGGTGCGGGCGGACATCCTCGAAAGCGGCGAGGAGTCGTTCGACCGGATGGTGAACATCAATCTCAAAGGCCCGTACTTCCTCACCCAGCTCGTCGCGCGGTGGATGATCGAGCAGCAGGAGGGGTCAGTACAGGGTTCGGGGTTCAGGGTTCAGGGTTCAGGAAACGCGGAAGAAATAACCGGGATGGGGACGGTCTCTTCATCTTCCCTGAACAGTGAACCCCCAACCCTGAACCCTCTCCCCAAGATCGTCACCATCACCTCGGTCTCCACCTACACCGCCAGCACGAACCGCGGGGATTACTGCGTCGCGAAATCCGGGCTGTCGATGATGACGAAACTGTTCGCCGTGCGGCTGGCGGAGTTCGGGATTAACGTCTATGAGATCCGTCCGGGCGTGATTGAGACGGACATGACCGGGCCGGTGAAGGACAAGTACGACAGGATGATCGCCGAGGGGCTGACGCCGATCGCGCGGTGGGGCAAGCCCGACGACGTGGCCCGCGCGGTGGTCGCCGTCGGGACGGACGCGTTCCCGTTCAGCACGGGCGAGGTGATCAACGTTGATGGAGGATTTCATCTCCATCGCCTGTGACGGGTAGCATCATTTCCTCGTGAAGCGCATCCTTGTCATCACGAACAACCTCGATCAAGCGTCTTATCGCGTGCGCGTCGCGGCGCTGATCGAGCCGCTGCGGCGGCGCGGGTTCGAGCTCGATGTGCACGTGCGATCAGCGTCGCTCGGTAAGCGCCGCGCGATGTTAACAACCGCGCGCGATTACCACGCCGTGCTGCTTCAGCGCAAGCTGCTCGATCCGTCGGACGCGCGGCTCCTCCGCCGCAGCGCCCTGCGGATTTTTTACGATGTGGACGACGCCGTCATGTACCACGCGAAACCCACCGGCTGGCTCTCGCGCTGGCGCACCACCCGCCGGTTTCAGGCGACGGCGGCGGTCGTCGATCACGTCGTGGCGGGGAACCAGTACCTCGCGGACCTGTTCCGAAAGCAAGGCGCGGCCGTGGCGAGCGTGGTGCCGACGGTGGTTGATCCGAGTCGCTACATCATCAAGCAACACGCGCCGACAGATGCGCCGCGGCTCGTGTGGATCGGATCGAAGTCGACGCTGCCGTACCTGGGCGAGATCGTGCTGCTGATCGAGCGGGCGAAGGAGCGCATCCCCGGCCTTCGCCTGGTCACGATCGCAGACGCGACGGTGGAATCGCCGGTCGTGCCGGTCGAACATGTCCCCTGGTCCGCCGCGGGCGAACCGGTCGCGCTCGTGCGCGGCGACATCGGCATCGCGCCAACCCCGTGCGATCGGTGGACGCTGGGCAAGTGCGGCTTCAAGATCGTGCAGTACATGGCCGCGGGATTGCCGGTGATCGCGTCACCCATCGGCGCCAACGCCCAGATCGTGCGCGAGGGAGAAACGGGTTTTCTCCCGGCGTCGCCCGACGATTGGCCGGCGCTCATTGCGAAGCTGGCGGGAGACGTGTCGCTGCGGCAGCGAATGGGCGAAGCGGGGCGGTGGCGGGTGGAGTCAGCGTATTCGATCGAATCCGCCGCGGATGCGTGGGCAACGCTGCTGGATTGACACAAATCGAGGCTGGTTCCCGCGCGCGTCGAACCCGGCCGCTGAAGCGGCCTCGCCAAACGAGGGAGCGGGAATCACCCTGCCTCCCCCATGTCCAATTGTTCGCTCGTGTCGATCGGTTTCCATTTGTGGAACAGCCGCCCGATGCGCACGGCCATGGCGCTGTGCATGTGCTGGCGGACCATGGGTTCGGTGGTGTTCACGTCGGCGCGGGGGAGCGGTGTTTCGTACGCCAGCGGAATGCCCTCGGTCGCGCCGGCGGGCCAGCGCGTGGCGCCGGTCTCGACGTCGACGATCCGCACCTGCACGGCGATGCGCCCCTTAAGCAGCTCGCTGCCCGGCGGGGCGCCGATGCTGCTCTGCTGCACGTCAACGTACAGGACCTGCTTCGCCCCCGTCTCCCGGCCGACGGCGGCGATGGACATCTTCCGGTACGCTTCGCCCTGGTTCGTGCGCAGCGCGTAGAGCGTGTCCATGGGCACGAGCGGCGCGACGTCGTGCTCCTTCAGCTCCAGCGCGAGGTGACGGGCGAGCATCTCGGCGTCGGAATATCCCCCTGCCGACGAGCGGTAGTTCTCGACGAGCACGAGCATCGGCTCCTCCGCCGGCACGTACTGCGCCTCGATCGCCGGCGGCCCCGCGATCTTGTACTGAAGCGCCGAGGCGACGGTGCAGCCGGTGAGTAGGGATGAAATCAGAGGGATGAGGGATGAAACAATGCGCGCGCGCATCGCTGTCTTCCGGTCTTCGTTCATCCCTCCACCCTCATCCTTCATCCCTATTCCCATCACTCCTCCTCCGGGTGCGGCACGAACTTCTTGACGATCGAGTCGCCGAGAGCGTCGATCAGCCCAACGTAGATGCGCCGGTCGCCGATGCTGGAGCGGCCTTCCTTGGGGCTCTTGGGGGGGAACGTGGCGCGGACTTCATTTTCCTCGTAGGCGACTTTCGCCGTGCCGTCGGGGGCAACTTCGATCACGCGGAGCGTGACGTTGGCGTCGCCGCGGAACAGCTCCACCCCGCCGTCGGGGCGCGTGGCGAATTCTTCGACCTCGACGTAGATCAGCCGCGACACGCCCAGCCGGGGCGCGACCTCGGTGATGGGCTGGCCGTCGATTTCCGGGTGGTCCTGCTGGAAGCGGATGATCGACGCGGGGATGACGGGGAATCTGGCTCCTTCGAGTTCCTTCACCTTCGTCCTCGGCGCCTCTTTCTTGCCTGGAGGCACGGGGGGGTTGGCAATGGATTCGAGCTTCGAGTGGATGGCGTTGGCCAGGTCGAGCTGAATGAACTCCCACTCGATGCGCATTCCCCGATCGGCCCAGACCATCACCCCGACCGTCTGCCCGGCAAGCCCCTTGTATTGCGGGACAATCGTCGGCGGGGGCAGCGCCTGCGCGGCCACGCCGAGAATTTGGCAGCCCGTGAGCGTCAAAATGAGGATGGAGAATAGAGGATGGAGGATGGCGCCGGCGCGAGGCGGAATACGCAATTTCATCTGTTGCCATCCTCCATCTTCCATCCTCTACCCTCGTCTTCGATTCAGCCCCACCCGTCCGCGCCGCGGACGTGGATGAAGATCTTCCAGCCCCAGGCCCCGATGGCGATGCCCACGGGGACGAGCACATAGTAAGTGGCAGGCAACCCGTGCATCAAACGGTACACGGGTTTGCCCGTGGCCGCGATGTACAGCGCCGCCCAGAACGTGATGGCCGCGCACGCGGCCAGGAAAGTTCCCATCGGCTGGACGTAGAGGCTGGCGGGAAGGTTTCCACGGACGAACCATGCGAAGCTGGTGGTCATTCCACAACTGGGGCAGGGGAGATTGCTCGTGCGGAGCAACTGGCACTCGGCCAACCCCAACTGCCGGTGGGTCGCCGTGCCGCCCGCGTCAGGCCGGACCGTGACAGCCGTGATGAGCACCGCCAGGCAAGCGAGCGACACCGCCAGCGCAATCAAACGCTGCACGATCGACAGCCGCTGGAGCACCGGCGAGATTGCATAGATGCGCGGCACGGTGGGTTGAACGATTTCCGTCATGAGCAGGTCCCCAGCGTACCCGACGCACACTTTTTACGCACTTGTCATGAATAGATGGCAAAGAAATCGGCGTTATATTGACAACACAGGCCAGTCGACTTAAACGTGAGCGTCTTGAAGCGGGTCCGCCACCGCTTCCGGGCCGGGTCGCATCTTTACCGGCCCTCGTGCGCGTTCTGCAGATCGCCGCCCATGGGCGATTCTTCGTGCTCATCGCGCTTCACGTGACGTTGGTCATCGCAACGGATTGAGACGGTTGACGTTATGCGCGTGTTCATGCTCGGCTGGGAATTCCCGCCTTTCATCAGCGGCGGTCTGGGGACCGCGTGCTACGGACTGACCAAAGCGATGAGCGGCATCGGCACCGACATCCTGTTCGTGCTCCCGCGGCCGGTCTCGACTCCCTTCAGCACACACCTGCGCCTCGTGAGCCCGCTCCCCGACTCCCTGCCGGCGTCGCCGAGCACCGAGTTCCGGCTGGACGAGTTCGAGCACGTGACCTTCCGCACGGTGGGCGCGAATCTTGTTAATCCGTACCAGACGCCGGCGGATTACGAGCACAAGGTCAAAGGCGCGCAAGGCGATCGCGTCGAACGTGAAGTGACGCGGACCACAACGACGACGAAAGTCGATCGAAGCACAGTCGCGCACGCGACGAACCCCTTGCCCGCTCCGCCCAAGCCCGCCGCTTCAGCGGTGGGTCAGGCTCCGACGAACGGCGCGGCGAGCAACAACACGACCAACACCGCCACCCCCGGCTTCATCGGCAACCCCGCCCACGCCGCCGGCTCGCACTACGGCGGAGACCTGTTCTCCGAGATCCACCGCTACGCCGCCCTCGCCGCCGAGATCTCGCGCAACGAGAAGTTCGACATCGTTCACGCCCACGACTGGATGACGTTCCCCGCCGGGTTGGCCGTCGCGGCGCAGAAGGGCCGCCCACTCGTCGTGCATGTTCATTCGACGGAGTTCGACCGCAGCGGCGCGAACGTCGATCACCGCATTTACGACATCGAGCGCCGCGGCATGCACGGCGCGATGAAGGTCATCGCCGTCAGCGCACTGACCAAGAGCATCATTGTCCACCAGTACGGAGTCGATCCGTCGAAGGTCGAGGTCGTCTACAACGCGATCGAATTGAGCGGCAACGGGTTCGACGAGGAAAAATACAAGATCCACAAGAACGAAAAGATCGTCCTGTTCCTCGGCCGCATCACCATGCAGAAAGGCCCCGAGTATTTCCTGGCCGCCGCCAAGAAGGTGCTCGAGGTGATGGACAACGTGAAGTTCGTGATGGCCGGCTCCGGCGACATGATCCGCCGCACGATCGAGATGGCCGCCACCATGGGCATCGGGCACAAGGTGCTGTTCACCGGGTTTTTAAGAGGCGGGGACGTCGACAAGGTCTTCAAAATGGCCGACCTGTACGTCATGCCATCCGTGAGCGAGCCGTTCGGCATCGCGCCGCTCGAGGCAATGAGTCACGACGTCCCGGTCATCATCTCCAAGCAGTCCGGCGTGAGCGAAGTGCTGCAACACGCGCTGAAGGTCGACTTCTGGGACATCAACGAGATGGCCAACAAGATCATCGCCGTCTTGCGTCACCCCCCGCTGGCGAGCACGCTGCGCCAGCACGGGAGCTTCGAGGTCAGCCGAATGAGCTGGACCGACGCCGCCCGCGCGTGCGTAGCGGTCTACGAGCAGGCGACGGGGGCGATGAATGGTCGCTAGCGTCTCACCGGCGGAAGGCGTGCATCAAGGGGGAGCAATTCTTTCGCAGCGGCCCAACCGTGCACGCTCGCGCCACGGTCTGATCCTCTCCATCGTCATCCTGCTGCCGATCATTCCCCCGACATCGGCACGCGCCGGCGAAGAAGCCGTCATCGCCGAAGCGCGTCAGTTGCTGTACACGAACCGCGGCCGCTCGATGGTGCTGCTTGAGGAGGCGGTCGAGCGCTCGCCGCACGACGTGGCCGCGTGGGCGGAGCTGGTGCACGCGCTGGACGTAGACGGCGCCGACGACTTTGCCGAGCGCGCCAGCCGCACGGGTCTCCGCCTCCACCCCAACGAGCCCTCGCTCCTGCTCGCCCGCGCGCGGCTCCTGCCGACCGGCCCGGCTCTTGACGTGCTCGCGCAGCTCGGAAAGCTCCCCGGCCACGAGCGGGAAGCGAGCGAGTTGTCGGAGCGGCTGGCGCTGGACATTGCCATTCCTGGCCCGCACTACCCCGGTTTTCCATACGGGGTATGGGCCGACCGCCTGATCGCCCTCGATCGCCTGGAGCGGGCGCACTATGTCATCAACGCCGGCCTCAAAGCCGACCCGAAGCCGCAGTGGCGCGAGGAATTGCTGGCGATGCGCGGCGTCGTGCTGGCGTTGGAGGGGCGGTTCGACGAATGCCTCGACGCACAACGCGCCGCGCGCGGCCTCCAGTACCAGATATCCGGAAGGTGGACGGGCGCGGCCGACGTGCTACTGTCGAAGGACGAGCCGGAACTGGCTGTCCGATCGTTCGCCGGTCGCACGGCGTCGCGGAAGCGCGCGGCTGACACACCCGATCACGCGAACGCCGCGCGGCGCCACGTGCTCGCGATGGCGCTGGTGCGCACCGGCAAGCCCGCCGACGCCGCGGCACTGCTCGTCGAGCGCGATCGGCACGACCAGCTTCTCCTCGTGCGCACCCACGTGCTGGCCGGTGAGAACGAGGAGGCTCGCGCCGTTGCCGCCAGGCTGGTCGCCCCGCTCCAGTCTGGCCCCGCCGACGGGAACGACTCTGGCTCACTCATCGAGCACCTTCACGGCGAGTTGTCGGTGGAGCGAGACTACGTCGCAGCCGTGCGGTGGGTCCGGGAGCAATTTCCGGATAAGGCATGGGGGATCGACCACGCCCTCGGCGCCGCCGGGGATCGACCTCGTCGTTCCAAGGGCTTCTCCCACGGCATGCTCCCGTCCTCGCAACGCATCCCGGTCCTGGAGGCGTCGCTGGCCAAGGCCGACGCGAATGCGGCGCACGACCTGCGGCGGGAACTCACGCGGGCCTACGAGGAGGCGGGGCTGTTCGCGAGAGCCGCCGCCTGTGTCGCGCCGCTGGCGAAGGATCCGGGGCGGCGTTATGCCGAACCGTTCAATACCTTCGCCATGCGGTGGGCCGTGCTGCGGCGGCACGTGACGACGGAGCAGTTCTTCCAGTCCGACCCCCA
>JBBSLV010000079.1:0-11785 GCA_038233535.1 Tepidisphaerales bacterium
ACCTCCCGTTCGATCAGTTTCTCACCTGGCAACTCGCCGGCGACCTGATCCCCGACGCCACGCAGGACCAGCGCCTGGCGTCGGCGTTTAACCGCAATCACCCGTTCAACGGGGAGGGCGGGCGCATCCCCGAGGAGACCCGCGTCGAGAACGTCATGGACCGCACCGAAACCGCCGCCACCGCGTTCCTCGGGTTGACCGTCGGGTGCGCGCGCTGCCACGATCACAAGTTCGACCCGATCAGCCACAAGGAATACTTTTCGTTCTACGCCTACTTCAACCAAAGCTCGGAAACGGGCGGGTTCGAGTATGTCAACGGGGGCAACGTGCTTCCGGTCATGAACGTGACGAGTGACGCTGAGCGGCGCAACCTCGCGTTCCATCAGAAGGCCGCGACCGACGCCGCCGACAAGCTGGCGGGGAAGCTGCCGGAGATCGATGCGGCGCAAGCGGCGTGGGAGAAGTCGCTCCCGGACGGGGAGGTTCTTCCGCCCGCCGTCGGCGACGCGCTGGCGGTCGCGGCCGATGCGCGCAGCGAAGAGCACAAACAGCAGATTCGCGACCACTACCGTGCCCGCATGTCGCCGGAATACAAAGCGCTGAGCGACGCGGCGAACGCGGCGAAGAAGACCGCCGTCGACTTTGAGGGCGGGCTGACCAAGGTCATGGTGATGAACGACGCCACCCCGCGCGATACGTTCGTGCTGGACAAGGGGGCGTACAACAGCCCAACCGATCAGAAGGTCGAGCCGGGCGTGCTCGCCGTGCTCAATCCGTTGCCCCCGGACGCGCCCAGAAACCGGCTGACGCTGGCGAAGTGGCTCGTTGACGAAAACAACCCGCTCACCGCTCGCGTCACGGTCAACCGCTACTGGCAGCAGTTTTTCGGCACGGGCATCGTGAAAACAAGCGAGGACTTCGGCGTGCAGGGCGAGCACCCGATGCACCCCGAGCTGCTGGACTGGCTCGCCGTCGAGTTCCGCGAGCCCTCCGTACCCGGAGCAATTCACGCCTGGGACGTGAAAGCCATGCACCGGCTGATCGTCACCAGCGCCGCTTACCGGCAGTCATCGAAGGTGACGCCGCAGGCGTTCGAGCGCGACCCCGAGAACCGTCTGATCTCCCGAGGCCCGCGCCATCGTCTCCCCGCCGTCGTCATCCGCGATCAGGCGCTGGCCGCCGGCGGGCTGCTCGTCGAAAAACTTGGCGGGCCGCCTGTGAAACCGTACCAGCCCCCGGGCATCTGGGAGGAGGCGACGTTCGGGCAGATCAAGTACGAGCAGGACCACGGCGACGCGCTGTATCGTCGCGGCGCTTACGTCTTCTGGCGTCGCATCGTCGGCCCGACGGGCTTCTTCGACGCCTCATCGCGCAGCGTCTGCACGGTCAAGCCGAACCTCACCAACACGCCGCTGCACGCGCTGACGACGCTGAACGACGTCACTTACGTCGAAGCGGCACGCGCGCTGGCCCAGCGCGCCATGCAGAATTGCGATGACGAATCGCCCGAGAAGCTGATCGCCACCGCATACCGCTACGTCACGGGGCGCAAGATCGGCCAGACCGAGCGTGGCGTGCTCGTCGCGGCGCTGGCGCGCCTGAAGGGGCAATATGCGGACGACAAGGATGCCGCGGCGAAGCTGCTGTCCGTCGGCGAGAGAAAACGCGACGAAAAACTTGATGCGGTGGAACACGCCGCCCTCACGGGTGTGTGTCTGGCGATCCTGAACCTGGACGAGGTGCTCAACAACGAGTGACGCTCGGCACGCAGCACGCACAGCACGAATGAGACGCCCGTGTCACGTTTGCGCCGCTTGAATTTCTCTGTGTCCGTGGTTTCCACGATTGATTGACTTTGCAGCATCATCCCGGTGTGATCCCCGCCATGTCTGACGATCCTGCGCCGCGGGGGACAATAGGCGCGCTGGCGGCACTGCTGGCGCTGGGGGCGGCGGCGTTTTACCCCGTGCTGTTCAACGGGTTCGTCAACTTCGACGACGTTCTGTTCATCCGCGACAACCCGGACTTCAACCCCGTCACGCTCGGCGCCCTGCTGCGCTACTGGCGCGGGCCGTACTTCGGCGGGGCGTTCCCGCTCACGTACCTGTTCCTCGGCACCGTCGCGTCGCTGGCGCAGACCGAAGATGGCCTGAACCCCTTCGCGTTCCGATTGGCGGGGTTGCTCGTGCACCTTGGGGGCGCGGTGGCAGTGTTCTTCATTGTGCGGATGCTGCTGCGCTCGACGCTCGCGGCGCTGCTCGGCGCGGCGGTGTTCTGCGTCCACCCGCTCCAGGTCGAGGCGGCCGCGTGGGCCGTTAGCCCGTACACGACGCTCTCGCTCGTTACCGTCGCCCTTTACGTGCGCTACGCGCAGCTTTCCAAGGACACACAGGACGCCCAGCTCTCGAAGAGCCCAACGATCGCGCCGCGCGACCCCGCGACCCAGCGCCGCCTGCGCCTGTTTTACGTGGCGGCGACCGTCTGCTTCGTGCTGGCGATGCTCGCCAAGCCCGTGGCGATGGTCGTCGTCTTCATCGCCGCGGCAATCGACGTCGGCTGGGTGCGGCGGCGGTCCGTCGACGTCGCGCGGGCACTCGTGCCGTGGTGTGTGCTGATCATCCCGTTCGTCATCATGACCAGGGCGATGATCCGCACGCCGCCCGTCGTCGCCCCGCCGCTGTGGGAGCGGCCGCTCGTGGCGATGGATGGGCTGGCATTTTACCTCGTGAAGCTCATCTGGCCCGTCGGGCTCGTGCCCGACTACGGGCGCACGCCGCAGTGGCTGCGCGAGCACGGGCCGTTCTGGACCGCGTGGCTGCTGCCGGCGGCGGTGGGGGTGATCGTCGCGTTGCGCTGGCGATCCGACCGGCGCCCCGCGGCGCTGTTCGCGCTGTTCACGCTGTCGTTCCTGCCCGTGCTCGGGCTGCTGCCGCACCACTTCCAGGCGTATTCCACCGTCGCCGATCGCTACGCGTACCTGCCGCTGCTCGCTGTCGCGATTGCCGTGGGGTGGTGTGTCGCGGCGCGGCCGAGGCTCGCGTACGCGATTGTCCCGCTGATCGTCGTCGCGACAGTGCTCAGCAACATTCAGTCGCGGCGATGGCGCGACACGCAGACGCTGTTCGATTACACGCTGCGCCTGAACCCGGACAGCTTCGCCGCCCACCGCATCCTGGGCTACGAGGCCCGCCTGCGCGGGGACAACGTCTTGGCGTCGGCGCATTACACCGCGGCCCTCGCCCTCCGCCCGGATGACGCCACGACCAACTTCAACTTCGCCGGCGTGCTGGTCGACCGCGGCGAAATCGGATCCGCGCTGGCGCGGTATGAGCGCGCCCTGGTTCAGAAACCCGATGACCCGCAGATCCGCAACAATTACGGCGTCGCCCTGGCCCGCGCCGGCCGATGGGACGAGGCCGCGGAGCAGTTCAATGCCGTTCTGGCGCGATATCCCGATGATGCCGGCGCGACGCGAAACCTCGCGATCGTCCACGCAACCCGGCCGGCGTTGCCGAATCCCGCCTCACGCCCCGCGCCTCAATCCCCCGTGCCTCAAGCCCCCGCGCCGTGACGCCGCCGCCCGCCGTCGATACACTCACCCGCCTTGTTCGCGAAAGGAAGTTCGTGCGTCAGCCCGTTTTAGCCGTCGTCAGCGTCCTGGGAAAAGACCAGAAAGGCGTCGTCGCGCAATTCGCCACCTATCTGGCCGAGCGCGGCGTGAACATCGAGGACATCGAGCAGCGCGTGGTCCGCGGCTTCTTCGTCATGGACATGCTGGTCGACTTAAAAGACCTCTCCAGCGACCTCTCGGAGATCGTCACCGGGCTGATGGAGCTGGGCAAAACCATCGACATGGAGGTCCGCGTCCACCTGCACAGCCAGCGCCGGGAGAAGCGCATCGCGCTGCTCGTCAGCAAGGAGCCGCACTGCCTCGAGCAGCTTATCGAAGACTTCAAGCACGGCCGGCTGCATGGGGAAATCGCCGGCGTGTTCGGCAACCACCCGGACCTCGAACCTATCGCCAAGGCTGCCGGGCTGCCGTTCGCCTATCACCCGGCCGATGACGTGAACCAGCATTTCGCCTGGCTGGAGAAGACGCTGAAGGAGCACGCGATCGACCTCGTCGTGCTGGCGCGCTACATGCGGATTCTACCGCCGGCCATCGTGGAAACGTACCGGCATAAGATCGTCAACATTCACCCGTCGCTGCTCCCGTACTTCCCCGGGGCCGCGCCGTACAAGCAGGCGTACGAATCGGGGGTGCGCGTCCACGGGTGCACGGCCCACTTCGTCACCGAGCAGCTCGACGAAGGGCCGGTCATCATGCAGGACGTGTTCCACATCAACGTTGGCGTCGACACGCTCGACGATGTGAAGCGCAACGGGCTGGAGCTGGAAGCGCGCGTGCTGAGCAAGGCGGTGCAGTTGTTCCTCGACGAGGAGCTGGTCGTCGTCGAAGGCAAGGTGATCTTCAAGCCGGGGATCAGCCGATTTTTGCAGAACGCCAAGCAGTGAGCCACTCCGTCTTCCACGTCGACCCCGCCTACCAGCCCGCGATGCGCGAGATCGGCCTCGACGCGGACGCGGTGTTCAATCACCCGGACATCCAGGTCTGGCGGTCGATCGCCGAGCGCGAGAACGGAACGCTCGATGCGACGCTCACCGATGGCACGCGCGTGCGCTGGCATGTGAAGCGGTATCGATCGTCAAGGACCGGCGGCCTGACGTCACCCGCGCAGCAGGAAGTAAACGGCGTCCGGCTGCTCGAGGCAGCGCAGATTCCAACGGTGAAGTTGGTCGGGTACGGCGAACTGGCGGATGGGCGCAGCTTTCTCATCACGGAAGATCTCGCGGGCTTCGCCGCCGCGGATAAGCTGATTGAATCGGGCGGCGCGACGTTCGCGACGCTGTGCGGCGCGACGGCCGATCTCGCGGGCACGCTGCACGACAAGGCGCTGCACCACCGCGATTTGTACCTCTGTCACTTCTTCGCGAAGGTGGAGCACGGCAAGGTGGAGCTGCGTCTGATCGACGCCGGCCGGGTCGCGCCGCTGCCGCGCTGGCCGTTTCGCGACCGGTGGATCGTGAAGGATCTGTCGCAGTTCTGGTACAGCGCGCAGCAACTGGGCGTATCGGAACCACAGTGCCGCGCCTGGCTGGATCGCTACGCACAGCGGCGGGGGTTGCCCGCCGCGGCGCCGCTGCGGCATGCGATCGAGCGCAAGGCCGCATGGATCGCCAAGCACGACGTGAAGCTGCGCGCCAAGCAGCCGGCGCGGAACGTCAGCATTCCCGCGCCCGCCCCCCGGTAAGGCTCACCAGTGAAACAGTACATCAATGACGTCCAACTTCGGCGGATCGGTGCGGAAGCCGACCATGCCCGCGGCAGCTTGACGCTCTTGCGTCGGCCCTTGGCGATCTCCGCGCGCGCCCAATCCTCCAACTGACGGCCGTAGCCGTGGAGGAAGGACAACTCCTAAAGGCCCGAGACGTACTGCCCGATCTCTTTGCGCGGCAGGCCTTCCCACCGTCGCCGCCGTCGATGTCGAAGGTTGCACAGAGAGTCAGCAACACCCGGCGGCGTTAACCGCAGAAATCCACGTGCAGTTGTCGAGTGAAATGCTCAAAACAATGCGGTTTCAGCAGAAAATGCGTGGAGGCGAGCCAGCGACAACCGTGTTGCGGCTCCACTAGACGATCACGCACTCGAGACCGATCAACTTCGCGGCGTTCTTGATCGTGCCTGCGACGTGACCGACACCGAGGGCGACGTGGTGCGTCGGCCCCTGCTCGGCCCAACGGTTCATCCAGGTTGCGACGTCAAAGTTCGCATCGTCCGAGTTCGACGTGAAGCGGAGACGCGAGTTCGTGTTGCCGATGCGAAGGATTTCACCCGGCAGGCTCCAGCCTTCGGCGACGAGCCATTTGAGCCGGCCATCGCGCGTTTGCGTCTGGCCGAGGATGGTGACGGGACCGTTCTTCACCTGCGCCTCGACGCTCACGCCGTAGCCGCGTTTGCCGTGGTAGAGGCCGAGTCCGCGCAGGATGGGACGGCCCTCGGCGATCTTCAGGTGAAACGGACCGTCGTGGCCCATGAGGATGAACTTCTCGGCGAAATCCATCGCGTAGAGTTCCGTGTAGCTGCCGCCGGCGCCGATCGTGTCCATCACTTTCATCGCGCAGCAGTTCTTCAGGTCGCCCTCGCCGGAGCAGGGGATACCGCGACCGGTAAGCAGCGAGCATCCGAGGATCACGCCGGCGCCGAGTCGCTCGTAGTCGTTGCCCTCCCAGCCGCGATGGTAATAAGCCAGGCCGTGCAGGTCGAAGTCGTTGGCGAGCGCGTCGAGACCCGCGGCGACACGGCAGGCCCAGTCCATCTCTTCCGGCTTGGGCTTCTTCGCCAGCGGGTCGGAGGGGCTGTCCTCACTGATGTCGAAGATCGACTTTGCCTCGTTGAGCTTCGCTTTCACCTGCTGCTCGTTCACCTTCTTCACGCGCGATTCGAGGTCGTCCATCTCCAGCACTTCGATGTGGATGCCAAGTTGCCCGGTGTGTTGCGTAAAATCGGAGTACATGTCGAGCATGCCGGGATAGGTGTGACCGAGAAAACCGATCCGGCTGCGCGACAACGTCCGTTGCACCTTCACGGCGCCGAGCCATTCACCGATCTCCCGCCACGCGCGCTTGGCGGCCGGGTGGTCGGCGGTCACTTCGTTGGCCAGTGCGCCGGTTGTCTGCGCCTCCAGCCCCAGCAGGCCGGTCACCGTGTGGAAGTCGATGCCGCAGCGCTCGAATGCGCAGGCGATCTCGGGCACGCAGCAGGCCTGACAGTTCGCGAGCCATTCGCCGGTGCCGGTCCTGGCGTACGCGAGCTGAGCAGTGGGCTGGAGATTCAGGATGAGCACGGGCCGTTTCACGCGCTGCACGGCCGGGATCACCTGGCTGCTGGTCGAGTAGGTCGTGACGTAGCAGACCACGAGGTCGACGTTCTCGGCCGTGAAGCGATCACCGGCGGCGAGCGCGCCGTGCTGGTCGTCAACCATTCCGACGTCGATCACCTCCGCGCCCATCGCGCGCATTTGCTCACCGACGAACCTGCCGTACCCCGCGAGCCGCTCGCGCAGGCCGGCGAACTGCGGCCAATAGGCCGCCAAGCCAATGCTGAACAACCCGACCTTGCAGCGGAACGCCGCAGGTGAATCCGAAGACGCAGCAAGTGCCATCAGAATGCCTCCGAGAGCAAATAACGCGAACAAGGCAGGTTACTTTTTGCTCGGCGTCTTCGTGTAACTGAGATCATCAGCATACAGGTAGACGTAGTGGCCGCCGGACTGCATGTCGAAGAAGCCGAAACGGTCGAATGTGGCCCCGGTCTTTCGATCGTCCGGCTTCAGGTCCAGCGTCTGGGTTTTCCCATCAAAGGTCACGGTGATCTGCCCGTTGCCTCCGGCGCCTGTCAGGGAATAGTGAAGCGACCATTCATGCACCTCGGCGTCCGGGCGGATGATCGGCCCTTCGGATTTGCTCTCTCCCTCGCCGGCGGAGTTGAAGAAGCTCGGCCGGAAATAGTGCCCGATGCGGCTCGGCCCTTCAATCGCGATCGCCAGGATGTTCTTGTGCCGCTCTTCGTGCTCGGGGATGGTCTTGTTCTTTTTCGAGGTCGAGTCGAAAAATCCCAGGTAGATGCCGCTGTCCGAGCCGGCGCCGGTGAAGGCCAGTTTTCCCGATGCGAACAACTCATCGTCCAGGGTGAACGGACCGACCTTGTCGGCGTAGTAGGCGGGCTTCTCGTCGCGCCACATGATTCCGCCGACCTCTCCCTTCTTCCCGCCGGCGTGTGCGGTCGGGCTGTAACCGAAGTTGTGCATCGGGCGAATCACCTTCTCGGCGAAGCTGCCCTCGTTGCCCCGGGCATCCCACTTGGGATCGCTCTTGAAATCGAAGGTTTCGCCGTCGATGACAACGTCGTCGAAATAAACTTCCATCCCCTGACCGGTGATCATGTTGTTGAGCATGCCGAACCGGTTGAACTCCGCCCCGTCCGCCTTGTGGCCGGGCGCCAGCGGCAAGAGGTATTCATTGCCGTCCAGCGTGAACGTGAACAGGCCGTTGTTGTCGTTGCCGGCGGGATCGTAATTCATTGTCCACTCATGAACCGTCCCGTCGGCGGCGAACGGCTTGGTCTTGGTGGTCTGATACGCCCCGTCGAACAGTCCCTGCGCCGCCGTCAGCCAATGACGCGTCCCGTACTCGATCAACAACCAGTAGTTCGGGCCGTTGCCGTCGATGCGCATGACCAGCGAATTGGGCGTTCGCCAGCCCTTGGAGCTTTCATTGAACCAGCCGAAGAGGCTCCCGCTGTTTCCCTCGTTTTTGGTGACGGCGAACTTGCCGGAAGCGGACATCTTGTCCTCGAACGTCTTGGGTTCGATCTTTTTCGCGTAGAACGCGGGCGTGATCGAGCGCTGGATCCAGCCCCCGATTTCGCCGCGTTGTTCGCCTTTGGCGTGGTTGGTGTTGCGCCAGCCGAAGTTCTGTCGAACCATGGGGGCGGGATCGGGAATCAGGTGACTGCGGTGGCTTTCCCATTTGGGATCCTGATCGAATCGCTCCCCCTCCCGCCCCGGCGGCTCGCCCGCGCCGGCAAACCCCGCGGGCGTAAGCACTGCCAGAACGAAGGTCATCACAACGCGCAGCATGGTCGTCGAGTTCAAAAAAGCTCCGATCTCCAGGAGGTGGGTCTCTGTCCAAGCCATAATTGGATTCTAACGCTCCAGCGGCTGTTGCACTGAACATTTTATCAATGAAGCCGAATTATAACGATTTTGATCTCTTGCCCTGGCAATATTGGAACGTAATGTTCGGACATGAACAGTGACACGTCTCGTCCAGCCGCCCTACGAACCAATGGTTGTCGGCTTCATTCATGCTTGGTCTGGATCGTCGCGATGTCTTGGAGTGCGCTTGCGTCCGGCAGCACCGTTGCGCTGTGGCTTTTCGACGATCCGGCGGGCTCCAACACAGCAATCGACAGCAGCGGCAATGACAGGGATCTCACGATCGGCGCGGGCGCCGCTCTTGTTCCCGGCCGGTTTGGAAATGCCCTGGACGCCAACGCCGGACCGGCTGAGGCGGTCGGCGCTTATCGTGACCAAGTGGATGACGCGCTGAATCCGGCCAACAGCAGCTGGACGCTGGAATGCTGGGTTCGTAGCAAGCCTGGATGGGTTGCGGACAACCGACTCTGGGGGATCGCCGGGACCAATTACATCGACTTTGGCCGTCCCGAGGATCTCCCCGAGGGGTTGAACGTTGCGAACGTCTACCTACCAGTAGGCGGGAAATGGGGGAGACCGACGGGGAAGATCGACGACGGGGCGTGGCATCACGTCGCTGTCGTCTACGATGTCAAAGCGAAGAAGCTGAGCCACTTCTTCGACGGGAAACGCAAGTACGAAGCACCGCTCGACGAGTGGCGAGCGGTGCCGTTCGATGCGAAGCTTGAAGCGGTTTTCCCGCCTCAGTATCCGCAGTTGCAGGTCGGCTGGCGCGACGCGATCCAGCAGTGGGGGCCCAGCGAACTACACGGAACGGCCGGTCCTCCAAAGCGGTTCAGCGGACTGATCGACGAGATGCGGTTCTCCGATGAAGCGGTGTACCGGAAGGACTTCGAGCCACCGAAGAGCCTGGCCAAGCCGTTCCTGCGTGTGTCCCCTCGCCAGCTCAGCTTTATCGTCGATGCCGAGAAGCAATCTTCATCCGCGGCGCCTGTCGAGCAATCCCTGGTGATTTCAGCCGGGCAGGAGTCGATCCGATGGAAGCTGGCATCCGATCAACCGTGGCTAAAAGCATCAATGAGCGAAGGGTCGGCCTCCAGTGAAGCCACGAGGGTCAGCATCACCGCGAACATCGCGGATCTCAAAGCCGGCCAACACACCGCCGTGCTTCACATTACGCCGGAAGGCCGCGCGCAGGGGACGGTCGATGTGGACGTCAAACTCTTCGTCGCGCCTGTCAACTCTGTGCGGTCCGTCACTGACCGGCGGCAGCTGTTCATTGATCGTCGTTTTATTGAACAGGATGAAAATGTCCGCCTGACAGTGAACCAGCCCGAGAAGGTCGCGATGGACTTTCCCGATCAGAACGCTCGACCGCTCTATCCCAGCAACATCTTTTTTCTGAAGGAGTCGAAGAAGTGGCGGATGTACTACAACGCGCTAGCGCAGGGTGAGTCGCTGAGGTTTGTCGAATCAGAAGACGGCCTCAAGTGGACGGCGCCGTCGCAGGATAACGTGGCGGTCTACGGGCCGAAAAACACGCCCATCAGCATGGGCGGCATCATGTACGACGAGCACGATGTTCCGGAGAAGCGATTCAAAGCGTTCAGTGAAAAGCGCGGCACTGAGCCTGCGGATGTGAGAGGCATCTACGCCTATTATTCCGCGGATGGGATTCATTTTAAGGAAGCGGGTCGTGTTCTTCCGATGCCGGCTGAAGGTTTCGTCAATGGCTACTGGGATGCCCGCATCAACAAGTACGTTGCGTTTCTCCGCGTCGAAAACTTGACCAGGGGCCTGAAGACCATGCAGGGTACGCAGATCCTCGTGCGTCCCGATGGCAGCGCGGACAGCGTGACACCGGACAGGATGAAGGCGCCAGGCTATGAGAACGCGCGCGCGGTCGGGCGTATCGAGACGGATGACTTGCTCAAGCCGTGGCCGCACAATCGAAAGGCGCCGCCGACCGTTTACACGACGGCTTCGGATATTCCGATGGTATTGAATGCTGATGCTCAGGACGGTTTTGTGGATTTTTACGCCGCATCCCCTTGGGTCTATCCGTACGCCGAAGACGTATACCTGGCTTTCCCCGCGGCGTTCCGTCACTTCCATGCGGCGCGCCAGCCGACGTTCCACCAGTACGCGGATGCGAACGGGCCGCTTGAAGTGCAGTTGGCCACCAGCCGTGACGGCATCAAGTGGGACCGGCTGAAGCGCGGCGCCTATCTCTCAACGGGCACGACGAATGAATTGGATCGCTGGCTGCAAATGATGGGCACCGCGGCGGTGAAGAACGGGGATTACCTGTATCAGTACTATTGGTCGTCGGGACGCCTGCACGATTCGCTGCTTCTCCGTCCGGATTTGGAGATCGCAGACAAGCAAACGGGAGGGGGAAGGCTCTTCGCCGCAAGGCAGCGCCTTGATGGGTTCGTTTCTGCCGACGTGGACGATCAGGGTGGTTTTCTGACCACACCGCCGATTCGCTTCTCCGGCAATCGCCTCATCCTGAACCACAACTGCAACGCGACCGGAACGATCTTTGTGGAACTGCGAGACCTCAACGGCGTGCCGATTCCTGGCTATACGCTAGCGGAGTGTGAAGAAGTGACGGGCAACGACACGGGGTGGGAGGTCCGTTGGCGCGAACCCGGGGCCAACGTGGAGCCGCTGGCCGGCAAGCCGGTGAAGATTCACTTCAAGATGCGCAACACGAAGCTGTATGCGTTTGAGTTTGCATCCGGCGCGAAGTGAAGCGTGTCGTGTACGTGAACCTTCTATCAGCGGTATGCGGTCTGGGAGGCATCGTGATATGTTGGATGGCTTGTGTCACATATCGTTTTTCGGACTTTAACCCATGAACGATTTCCCGAGCATCACTCGACGGGCGTGTTTGACGACGACGGCGGCGGCGCTGTTGAGCATGCAAGGGCTGCAACGGACGCTTCGCGCCGCCCCGGCAACCCAATCGGCGCCTGCCGGCGCGGCGGGCGATCAGGCTCCTC
>JBBSLV010000080.1:0-11761 GCA_038233535.1 Tepidisphaerales bacterium
CGTCGGCGGCGTCGACGGCGAGAGCGACCCGTCGGCGGCGATGGCGGTATGCACGCAGCGGAGCTCCGATTCGAGCCGGCGCTGGTCCGGCACGTGGATGATCTGCGCGACCCGGTTGGAGCGATCGGCGGCGTAGGCGTCGTCGAGGCTCCCGCAGAGGAACAGGTATCCCGGGAACAGCGGCGTCTCCACCTTGGCCTTGCGCCCCCCGTAGAACTTGGTCACCGTGATCAGCGGAAGGAAATGAGCGACGGCGCGGGCGCGCAGATCCTGCGCCAGGACTTTCTCCTGCCGGCTGCGCGTCCGCATGACAAACCACGTTCCGGCCGCCTCCTGCGGCCATGCTCCGAACGACTCGTCCATGTCCAAACGTCCTTTCCCGTCCACGACAGTCGAAATGGCTGCGTGCCGGACAAAACTCGCCCTCCGGCACGCACTATCGATTATTTTCAATATCGGGATCGTGTCATCCCCCAAGTTTGGGGGATGTGGGGGGGGGTTGGAAGGGTTTCAGGGGTTCAGGGTTCAGGGTTTAGGGTTTAGGGTTCAGGAAAGATCGGCCCGCTCCGTTCCCGAATTCCGAACCCTGACCCCTGAATCCTGAACCCTGAACCCTGAAAACCCGACCCCTCGGGTTGCGGGCACGCCGCCGGTGTCGTACCGTGCGGGGGTTGACGTCGTGGTTCGGGTGTGAAAATCAGGTCCGTGGAGGGGCGCCAATGGCATCGGGCAACCAGCTCAGGCAAGCGGACATCGTGCGCGTCATGCGGCACATGGCCGACATGGCGGCGCTAAAGAATGACGCGCTGGCGCAGCGTCAAGTGCTCATCGACGGGCTCAACGCGCTGCTGGGCACGGATGCGGGGTTCTTCTACGTCGCCGATGCGTGGCGACCGGGGTGCCGGCCGCACTTTACCAGTTACACACTCAGCACGCAGCGCGACCCGGTGTTCCTCCGATACACGTCGGAGTTCGGCGTGAAGTTTCCCCTCGACGAAGACCCGTACTGCTTCCAGTCGATTCGCGATCCCCGCAGGGTGCAGGCGTGGACCATCCGCGACGTCCTGCCCGATCGCGCCGCCCAGCGCCGCCATGCGAACTTCATTGACCTAAAGAATACCGGGCGGTTCTGCGACGGCATCGTCAGCTTCTTCCGCACCGGACCGGACCCCGACCGGGTCGTCGGCTTCGGGTTGCACCGCTTCGGCGGCTCGCGCAACCTCAGCGCCCGCGACGTCGCGTTGGCGACATTCGCGGTCAGCGAGATCGAGCACCTTGTCACGCGCGGGCACCTCGCGCTCGTGCCCACCAGCGCGCCCGACCTCCCGCCGCGCTTGCGCCAGGTTCTCGACCGATTGCTCGCCGGGAGCAACCCGAAGCGCATCGCCCGCGAGCTGGACCTGAGCGTCTGGACCGTCCGCGAACACATCCAGCGGCTGTACAAACACTTCGACGTGAACGGCCGCGATGAACTGACGGCCCGCTTCATCGCCCCCGGCGAAAACGCGCTGGGATCTGCCGCCGCAACGCCGTCAGCGGTTCAGTCAACGACAGGAGTCATTGCCACCGATGGTGCGCGGATGAACACAGATAGATAGAAATGGTCTTTCGTCTCTGTTCATCGGTGTTCATCTGTGCCCCATCGGTGGCAGAAGATCTTTTGAGATGTTTTTTTTCATGCCCGCTGCCCGCGTGGCGCTCGAACTACTTCTTCTCCAGCAGCTTCGTCCCCTCGCGCTGCACCTGGCCGCGGACTTTCTCCGCGAACATCGCCAGAATCCACGGCAGATCGATCGCCAGCTCCACGCTGGTTTCATGCACGTCCACGCGCCCCGTCACTCCCTGACCCATCACCGCCAGCCGAAAGTCCATGTGATCCCCCGCCCATCGCTCGTCGATTTGCGCCAGCTTGGCCGCGTGCTGACGTTTCAGCCCCGCCAGCGTGTTCTGGATCCGGTTCCGCGCCTCATCGCGTGAGAGGCGATGGGGGACCGAAATGTTCACCGTCTTCGTCTGCACGTGGTTCCTCCAATTGGGCGACACGCAATCGTAGGACGGCCAGGCGAGTGGAAACGCATCGTTAAACCCTCAACAGAATTCACCACGGAGCACACGGAGTGCACGGAGAAAGAAGAGAATCGGTGAAATTTCTCCGGTTTTCGGTGTGCTCCGTGGTGAACAGGCGGCCGAAGCCGTATTGAGGCGCGGCGCGACGAGGGATACACTTTTCCCATGACCATCACGCTGGAGATCCCGGAAGAACTGGAGAAGACCATCGAAGCCGAGGCGCGGCGGCGCGGGGTCTCGGTGCAGGCGGTGGTGCTCGACACGCTGCGCAGCCGCGACGCGGGCGCGGCGCCGATCCCACGCCCGGCGCCCGTTGAATTTCCCGTCTTCGAAGGCGGAATCCGCATGCCCCACCAGACAGTTGAGTGGTGCGACAACATCCGTGACGTGGCTTATGACGACGATGAGCCATGATTGCGGTGGACACGAACATTCTCGTCTACGCTCATCGTCCCGAGCTTCCCCTGCACAGCCGCGCGAAAGCGAGGCTTGACGATCTCCTCGCCGGCTCCGAGAGATGGGCGATCTGCTGGCCGTGCGTGCATGAGTACCTGGCGACCGTGACGAATCCGAGAAAGTTCAGGCCGGCGACCAGCGTCAATCAGGCGATGCACGTCATTCACTTTCTTCGCGAACAGTCCGTTCAGTTTCTTTCCGAAGGCGAGGATCATCTGGACCAACTTGGGCTTCTGCTCGCACAAGACGTTCAAGGCGGCGCCGTCCACGACGCCCGCATCGCGGCGATCTGCCAGTCGCACGGGGTGAGCGAACTGTGGACCGCCGACCGCGACTTCGCCCGCTTCCCGATGCTGCCCAGCCGCAACCCGCTGGCGGATGCGCCGGGGTGAAGCGGTGGTGGTGTGGTGGGGTGGCGGAGTCCATTCAATCAAGAAGCCCGCGGCTCCCCGCGGGCTTCTTCAAGGGTTGATGTGAAATCCCATCCGCGTTCGGTCAGGCCAGGCTCGCCTTTCGACGAAGGCGCAGCCGGTTGATCCCCATGCCGCCGAACAGCGCCAGCCCGCCCCACGCGGCGGGGGGGAGGGGGACGGCGGCCGGAGATAACTCCAGGTTTACGGCGCCTGTTGCGGTAGTGCTGGTCAGGGACAAGGAGTTTCCAAGGCTACCATCTACGGTGAATCCGTATGAGGTGCCGGCTTGGAGCTGACCGCTCACGACGAAAGTCTTGTTCGTCTCGTTGAACGATCCTGATGAGATGACCGTCGCTGGGCCGAGCGAGCGGACCTGAAACGTTCCGGACCCCATTCCTTGAAGGGTGTCGAAGCCGCCAGAGAACGTGAAGTTGAGCGTCTCCTCCGCTGTGAACACCACGTTGGTGCGAAAATCGCCGCCGGTGAAAGTCTCCAAATCCCAATCGAAGTCGACGGGGAAACTCATTCCGCTCGCGCCGTAGCTGTAGTCGAGGGAACCTTGGCTGTTCGCGATCCCTACGCTGACTGTCCCGGCGGCCGGCAGAAATACAATGCCGTGAACATCGCTATCCTCTGCATTGGAGGCGTTGTAGATGTTCGCCGAGATATTGGCTTGATCGAACGTGACGGAGTCCGCCAATGAAGAGGTCGATGCGACCAAGCAGACGAAGATTGCCGCCAAGCCAGCGCTCCACGAATGTCGAAACATGTTTGTCCCTTTCAGAAGAGTGTTCACTACCACTTACGCCCGCGTCGAGCCAGCGTCAGATCTTCGGAAAAAAGCATTCGCACGCAATCCCCCAACATTGGGGGTAGCGGCGCCAATCCTCAGCCGCGTTCTCCGCAAGTGACGACGACGTGCCGCGCGGCCGCACATGTCGATCGAGGATGTTTTCCAAAAGTTGCCACGTTCGCCTTGCCCCTGGCCGCCCCCATCGCCGATACTGCTGCGACCCCGTCGTGAGGTGGTATGGGGAAAACCCACGCAGCTCAACTTGGGGAAGATGCTCGGCGTTATGCGACACCTGGCCGACGTCGCGTCGCTGCGGCATGACAATCCGAGAGAGGCGTAGCGTATGGCCACGCGCGAGACACTTCGATCGCAGGACGTGCGGGATCTGATGCGTCTGCTGGGCGACGTGCGCGCGGTCGCGGACGTCGCCGAGCAGGGGCGCGTGCTCGTTGACGGGCTGGCGCGGCTGATTGATGCGGACATGGGCTGGTACATCGAAGGCACGCACGCAAGCGGCGCGTGGCAGCCGGCGCAGTTCGGGATCGGCACGAACCGTGACGCCGACGTGCTGCGGTTCATGCAGTCGTGGGGGCAGGCCTATCCGCTGCACTTTGACCTGATGGCGGCCCGCATTCTCGAAGACGACCGGCCGACGCTGGTGAAGCAGTGGGACCAGGTGAAGCGAACCGCGCCAACAGGTGAGTGGATGCCGTTTCGGAATCTGATTCGCTCGATGGACGTCGTCGACATCATCGACCCTGTCTTCAGCCTTCGCCCGGGCCACCAGTTTGGGGTGACGCTTCAGCGGCGCGGGCGGCGACGGATCTTCGGGCGTCACGAATCGGCGCTGATGCAACTGGCGGCGGATGAGCTGCGCTGGCTGACGTCGACGGGGCGATTGAATCTGTGCGTCGCCGACCGCGTGCTCCAGCCCGCGCTGCCGCCGCGCTTGCAGCAGGTGCTGGCGGCGCTGCTTCAGGGGCGGGCGCCCAAAACGATCGCGCGCGAGACAGGGTTGAGCCTGTGGACCGTGCGCGAGCACATCCAGCGGGTGTATCGGCATTTCGGCGTGAGCGGCCGCGAGGAGCTGACGGCGCGGTTCGTCGCCAAGGCCGACGGCGCCAGCGGCTGGGCGCGCGGCGACGGCGCGCCCCGCGCCTGACGCGGCGTGGCAACATCGGGTAAGATGCCGCGGGGCGCTTCACATGTCGGGGATGTCCGTCAATCAGGGTGAGTGATGCAAATCTGTTGTCGTGGCCGTATCGCGCGTGCTTTGACGCGCATCGAGTTGTCGGCGGTGGGCCGGCGGGAACGCCACGCGTTCACGTTGGTCGAGCTGCTCGTCGTCATCGGGATCATCGCGTTGCTTGTCGGGTTCCTTCTCCCGGCGCTGGCCGGGGCGCGCCGGTCGGCGAAGGACGTCGCGTGCGCGTCGCAGCTGCGGCAGCTCGTGGCGGCGACGGTCATGTACCTGAACGACAACAGGCACTACCCGGATGCGCCGATCGTCCCCGCGTTCGCCGGGCCTTTGCCGCTGGCGCAGCATGAGGCCGTGCTCGACGGGATCGGGCCGTATCTCAGCTGGCCGGACATCGAATCGTCCGCGAAAGTGCCGGACCTCCCGGCGCTGGCGCGGTGCAACCTGCGCGGGGAACTCGATCTGATCAATGATCCGTACCCGCCGGCGATGTTCGGCATCACGTTCTGGAACACCGGCTACAGCTACGGCGGGGGGCTGCGCGATGCGAACGGCCCCGGCGCGGGCAAGCTGCTCCTTTCCCATCTCGCCGACCGCAAAGGCAAGAAACGCGGCGTCCTCTGGGCAGACAACCTCGTGTTGCTCAAAGCCGGCGGCGCCGATCTCGGCTGGGCGTACTTCCATTTCAAGGGGAGCCACGAGGTCGACCCGACGTACCTCACGGTCGTCACCCCCAAAAGCTACCGCGGGCACCACCGCGCCTGGAGCGACGGCAGCGTGGAATGGGTCACCCGCGGAACGGTCTCCCTCGACCCCGCCCAAGCCGACACGACGGCCGCCTACCGTGCCGGTCAGCCCGGCGTGCTGACGCTGCACTCGTACTTTTAGACGACGACGCCCGCGTGTTTCCGGGGCCGTAGGACGAGGCGGTCGTAGAAGCTCCATAGGACCAGATTGATGGGGATGGCCAGGAACAGCCCGGCGGCGCCGAATACCTTCCCCCACAGGACGACGGTGAACAGCGTCACCACCGGGGGTACCTTGACGGCCTTCTTCATCACCAGCGGCACGAGGATGTAAGACTCCACGAGTTGGATGATCAGGTAGGTCACGGCCACGCCGATGAGCGTTCCCGTTCCCTGCGTCGAGGCGAAGAGCAGGGCGACGAGGAAAGCGGCGGCGGGTCCGACGGTGGGGACGATCTCGGCGACACCGGCCAGCAGCGCCAGCGGCACGGCGAACTCCAGGCCGACCACGGCAAACCCGGCCCACGCGGCCAGCCCGACGACGACCATGCTGAAGAGCGTGCCGATCACCCACCACCGCAGCCGGGGGACGAGGTCGTCGAACGCGCCGCGCACCTGCCGGGCCCGATCGGGCGGCATGGCGTTCAAGGCGGGTTCCAGCAGCCGACCGGGCGGTTCGGCCATCAGGTAGATCGACCCGAAGAACAGAAACACCAGCGCGATGGCCACGCCCGACAGCGCGCTCGTGGTCGTGGAGAGCACCTTCGTGCCGCTCCCGTCGCTGAACAATGCGCCGGCCTGATTCAGCAGCGTCTGGACGGTCAGCGGTTCATCCAGCCCCAGTTCGTTGCTCCACCCGGCGAGCGCCTCGTTGAGTCTTTCCCGCACCTGCGGCCAGCGCTGGACCTCCTGCTTGATCGGGGCGGCGAGAAGCCATGACAGGACAACGATCAACCCAACGGTCAGGAGGATCGGCGCCACGCCGACGATCACCGCCGACAGCGCGCGAGATGCCGGCACGTAGCGCATGAGCGGGTACAAAGCCGCGGCGAGACACCCCGCGGCGAGCAGGCCAAGGAACAGCAGTCGGAATGACTTGAAGAAGTGAAAAAACAGCGCCAGCGCCGCGCCCCACACGAAGAGGGTCAGAAGGTGCCGGACCGAAACGCGCTGCACAGATTCCTGCTCCCGACTGCCGCCGTTGTGATCCACCATGAATTGAAACTAGGGTCAACGCGCGTGCGCGGCAACCTGTAATCGCAACCCCTGGATAAACCAATTGCCGCGGTGAAACTCGAAGTATTTTCCACAGGCGTTGGGTTATTCAGAGGCTTCAGTTGCAGATTCGCGGCCGCGGGGTAGGTTAACCGTGGCGCGGAACCCTCGGCGGGCTTTCTGCGCACGTCCTGCACACTCTGGCTTCGGAGATTCATCGGCTTGAGACCACTGCGACGCGGACAGGTTCCCCTGTGGATCGTCGTGTGTTTCGCCGTTGTATTGGTGGTCGTTCTCGGGTGGTGGACGGTTCGCAGCACGTCCGATGCAGCGCCCGACGGGCGCGAGACGATCGTCTTCTGGGGGCACATCAGTCTCGGCGAAGACGTCGAGATTCTTCTCCACCGATTCGAGCAGAAGTTTCCACAATATCGCGTCGTCATGAGCCGGGCCGCGGCGCGGGATCTGACGGGCGACGGGCAGCGGCTGATGAGCGCAATCGCGGGCGGCGTCCCGCCGGACGTGGTGTTTTTTGACCGGTTCGCGATTGGGGAATGGGCGGCGCGCGGGGCGCTGACCAATCTTCGTCCGTTCATCGACGCGCAGGACGCGAATGATCCGTACCGGCTCGATTTGTCGCAGTATTACGATTATGCCGTCGCCGAGGCCAGCTACCGGCCGCCGGGGTCGAGTGGGGAGCCAGGCGTCTACGGCATCCCATGCACCACCGATGTCCGACTGCTCTTCATCAACCGCGACGCCCTGCGCCAAACGGGGCTGGTCGACGCCACGGGCGAGCCGCGGCCCCCGATAAACTGGGACGAGCTGCGCGAGTACGCGAACAAACTGACGATCTACCGCGACGTGGGCAACAAGCGCAGCGGCATCGTGCGGCTGGGGTTCGGGCCGATGACCGGGAACAGTTGGTTGTACCTCTACGCGTGGCAGGCGGGCGGGGAGTTCATGAACCCCGAGCGCACGCGCGTGACGCTGGATTCCCCGCCCGTCGCGCGCGCGCTGCGCTACGTGACGGACATGTACGACGACCTGGGCGGGGTTGGGCAGGTGAAGGGGTTCGAGGAGGTGCAGGGCACGGCCGCGATGGACCCGTTCATGCTCGGTCGGCTGGCGATGAAGATCGACGTCGACCTCGCGATGAGCCACATCGCCGACTGGCGGCCGGACCTGGACTTCATGGTTGTCCCCGCGCCGATGCCGCAGGACCGGCTGGACGCGGGGGAGACACCGGTGGCCTGGTCAGGGGGCTATGCGCTGGTCATTCCCTCGACGGCGCGGCAGAAGCAGGGTGCGTTCGAGCTGATCAAGTACCTGCGGTCGTGGGAAGCGGTCAAACTCGCGCAGGCGGGGACGCAGCAGCAGCGGCAGGCGGAGGGACGGCTTTATTTGCCGGGGATCGACGTGAACCGGGTGTTCTTCGAGCGGCTCGTCGCCGAATACGTGGATGGCGTTTCCACGCTCCCCGCGTCGTTCAAGCGTGGGTATGAGACGATCCGCGCGATGCTCCCGAACACGCGCATCCGCCCGGTGACGGCGGTGGGGCAGCTCCTGTGGGCCCAGCAGGTTCGCGCCACCGACGCGGCCACGCGCCACTCGATGGCCAATGAGGCGAAGCGCGCGGGCGTCGACGAAATCGAGCTGGTCCTGCGCACGATGCAGCAGCCCGTGCAGGCGGAGCTCGACAAGCATCTCACGCCGCCCCCGCCGCGCGTCGTGAACTGGCGGCCGTACCTGTGGGGGTACGCGGCGCTCGTGGCGGCGCCGTTCGCGCTGATGATCATCGTGTTCCGACGCCGCCGGGTGGAATACGGATACCAGAAGCGCGAGCTGGCGGCGGCCATGTTGTTCGCGTCGCCGTGGATGATCGGATTTGTCGCGCTCGTGGGAGGGCCGATTTTGTTCAGCGTGGTCTTCAGCTTCACGCAGTACGACGTGCTGAACGAGGCGCGCTACGTCGGCATGAAGAACTACGCGGAGGTCGTCGCCGATCCCGTCTTTTATCGCGCGCTGATCAACACGATGTTCATGATCCTCGGCGTGCCGCTGGCCATGGGGGTGAGCCTTGCCATCGCGCTGCTGCTGAACCACGCCGTCCGCGGGATCGGCTTCTACCGCGCCGCCTACTACGTGCCTGCCATTATCCCGCTCGTCGCGTCGAGCCTCATGTGGATATGGGCATATAACCCGAACTACGGATTGATCAATTCGCTGCTCATCTGGCTGTACGACACGTCATTCATGCAGGCGATCGAACGCGCGATCGGCGCGACGACGGGCGGGACGTTTCACTTCACGCTCCCGCTGTGGCTCCAGGACAAGGACTGGAGCAAGCCGTCGATCATCGTCATGCGCGTGTGGGCCGGGGGCGCGGGGATCATCATCTGGCTTGCCGGCCTTCAGTCGATCCCGCAGGAGCTGTACGAAGCGGCCAAGGTCGACGGCGCCAGCCCGTGGCAGCGGTTCCGCAACGTGACCGTCCCGATGCTCAGCCCCTACATCCTGTTCAACCTGATCATCGGGCTGATCGCCACGATGCAGATCTTCGGCGAAGCCTACATCATGACCGAGGGCGGGCCTGCCGACTCGACGCTGTTCTACGCGTATTACCTGTTCAAGAACGCGTTTCAGTATTTCCGCATGGGCTACGCATCGGCGCTGGCGTGGATCCTGTTCCTGGTCGTGCTCGCCCTGACGCTCTCGCAGCTGTGGCTCAGCAAACGGTGGGTGCATTATGAACAGGCGTAATGCGAAGACGGCGAGCCCGCCTCAGCGGGCGGGAAACATCACGCCCAATCGGACGGCGCGATATTTCGTCACACGCGGCTGGCTGCACCTGATTTTGCTCACGGGCGTGTGCATCTTCATCTTCCCGCTCCTGTGGATGGCGGCGACGAGCATGAAGACGGATGATGAGCTGACGAACGGGCGTTGGCTGCCGGAAGTGCCGCGCTTCGTCGGGCGCTCGCCGTACGTGCTGGACGCGCCGGCGCCGGTGAAGCCGATTGGGGTGTCGGCGGATCATTTTGCGAAGTTCCTCCCGCTGTTGAACCAGATGACGCGCGCCGCGGCGGAAGCGGCCGCGCCAGATTCACCCGATCACGCCGCCGCCGGCGCCGCGCTGCTGCTCAACCGCATGACGGGCCGCATCCCCGCGCCGCTGTGGGGTGGCGATGAAGCGGCGATGCGCGAAGCGTACGCCGTGATGCTCACGCCCGAAGCCGTCCGCATCGCACTGGCCGACCGCGTGGCGCGATTCGAGATCCGCGGGCTGCTGTTCCGCACGCTCGATGCGCGCGTCACAAACGTCGGCGACCCGAAGACAGTTGCCGGCACGTGGCGAGTCGACAGCGGCGATGCGCAGCTCGTCGCACTGCCCGAGGGCGGGGCGTACCTGCAATACGCTTTCGACCACGGTGGCGATACGCCGGTCATGCTCAGCTACGACTTCGACCTCCCCGCCGACTTCTCGGAGCTTCACCGGCTGATGGTCTCCTACAAGGCCGACCGCAGTTGGCACCGCGTCGACGCGGAGATCGAGGTGGGCGGACAACTGTGGGTCGGCCAGCGCCCGACGTATCTCGCGCAGGCCCGTCCGGCGAGCATCATGCTCCAGCCCCCGACGTTCGAGGACCACACGTTCAAGAACAAGGTGTGGACGCCGCTCAAGCTCGTTTCCTCGACCCCATCAGATGAGCCGCGCAAGGCGACGCTGCGGCTGACGCTCTCGCCAAGCTCCACGATCGAGGCGATCGGCGCCAAGATGCAATTCAACTATGACCGCGCATTCCACTACGTCCCGTTCTGGCGATACGTGGCGAACAGCCTGATTCTCGTCGTCCTCTGCACGGCCGGGACGCTGTTCAGCAGCACGTTCGTCGCCTACGCCTTCGCCCGGCTGCGCTGGCCGGGGCGGTCGGTCGCGTTCCTGTTGCTGCTGTGCACCATGATGCTGCCCGCGCAGGTGACGATGATCCCGTCGTTCATGATCTGGCGCGAACTGGGCTGGTACAACACCCTCAACCCATTGTGGGTTCCCTCGTGGTTCGGCGTCGCGTTCTTCATCTTCCTGATGACCCAGCACATGAAAACCATCCCGCGCGAGCTGGAAGAAGCCGCCCGCATCGACGGGTTGAACGCGGTGCAGACGTGGTGGTACGTGATCGTGCCGCTGGTGAAACCCGCCGCCGCCGCCATCGCGATCATGTCCGCCATGGGCGCCTGGAACGAGTTCATGGGACCGCTGATTTACCTGCGCGACCAGGCGAAGTTCCCGCTGAGCCTGGGATTGTGGGGCATGCGCACCGACTTCACCGGCGGCATCGACTGGACGCTGATCATGGCCGGCAACGTGCTAATGACGCTGCCCGTGATCGTGCTGTTCTTCGTCTGCCAGCGCTACTTCATCCAGGGGATGGCGATGAGCGGGATGAAGGGGTGAGCGGGGGAAGAACCCCGCCGACGCGCCACACCGGTAATCCGCCGCCCAATAAGGCTCTTCCCTCGCGCAACACCGGCGCTGCGCCGCCCAACACCGGTGTTTCGCCGCGCAACAAGGGTGTGTCGCCGCGCAACAACGGCGTTGCGCGGCCTGCTTCATCCCTCACGCCGCCACGCGCACCTTGGACGAGGCGACGACCATCGCCGGCGTCACCACGCCGCCCGCGCGGGTGGTGCCGAAGTTGACGATGTGCGATCCGATCGGGCCGACGGCCGTCGAGCGCATGCCCTGCACCTGGTAGATGAGCGCGCTCGCGCCCGCCGGCACCGTGGCGTCTACGAACTTCCGCTCGCCCGTGCAGCCAACGTACTGAAACGGGCCGTCGCCGATCCTGCGGTTCACGTGGTACATCGTCCC
>JBBSLV010000081.1:0-11740 GCA_038233535.1 Tepidisphaerales bacterium
CACTTCTCGTGCCCGCCGGTGTTGGGGATCGTGATGTTGCCGGTGAGGCTGGAGACGAACGCGCCGCTGGCGGCGTCGCGCAGCTCGTAGTGGAACGAGCCGCCCGAGCCCTTGGAGCTGACGCGTGAGTCCAGGACGTACGAGCCGGACTGGGCGACACTGATCGTGTACTCGACCCACTCGCCGGTGTAGGTGCCGAGCACGCGGTAGCCGCCGCCGGAGATGGACTTGAGGTCGACGTCCTCGCCCGCGCGGAATGAGGTGCCGCCGCCGTTGCCGGGGGAGTTGTCGACGTAGGCCACGTTCTGCCCGCCGTAGTCGAAGTGCTCGGCTTCGATCGTGACGGCGGTGGCGCCCACGGAGAAGGGGATGCCGTGGTAAGGCTGCTGGGAACCCGGTTCGGGGTTAGGCGGGGGCTCGGTCTGCTGTTGCGTGAACTTGATCCAGTCGAAATTGCCCGCAGAGCCGTAGGTGGAATTGGTGTGGATGGCCAGCCGCAGCACGTGCGTGCCGGCGGGCAGGGTGACGTTATTCGTCAGCGTCGTCCACTTCTCGTGCCCGCCGGTCTTGGGAAAGGTCAAGGCAGGGGTGAGGTTGGCGACGAAGTCGCCGGTGGCGACGTCGCGCAGCTCGATGTGGAACGAGCCGCCGGAACCCATCGAGCTGACGCGCGAGTCCAGGACGTACGTGCCGGACTGCTCGACATTGATCGTGTACTCGACCCATTCGCCAACGTACGTGCCGAGCACGCGGTAGCCGCCGCCGGAGATGGGCTTGAGGTCCACGTCTTCATCGGCGCGGAAGGTGGTGCCGCCGCCGTTGCCGGGGGAGTTGTCGACGTAGGCCACGTTCTGCCCGCCGTGGTCGAAGTGCTCGGCTTCGATCGTGACTGGGGTCGCGCTGACGGCGAAGGCCACGCTGAAGTAAGGCGCCTGCCCTTCCAGCGTCGATCCATGATCGGCGTGCATGAGCCGGCGGGTCTCAAGCGTCTCGAGAACGGCGCGGCGGATGACGGCGTGAGTGCGCGTTTGCACGGGCTGCGGACGACCGGGACGACGAAACATTCTCTCCTCCCACTTTCTTCCTTCAAAGGTGCGCCATTTGAGGCGGCGGCGAGCGGAGGGATGTTACCCGGTCGCCCCGTCGTTTCGGAGAACCAAATAAGCGTTTTACTGGCGGATCGCCGGGTGTCGCGCGGGCAAAGAGGCGGACTCGTTCGAATGTGACGGTCGCGCGACCCTCGCGTAAACACCCGTCGATGCGTCACCCGTCTGGAAAGGTCGAAGTTATCCGACCCGTGCGTAAGATGAACGCATGACTCGTCCGAAGACGCTGATCCTCCGCACGGCCGGCACGAACTGCGACGCCGAGACCGCCCACGCCTTCGAGCTGGCCGGCGCCACCGCGGAACCCGTCCATCTCAACCGCGTGCTCAAGGATCCGCATATCCTGCGGGATTTCCAGCTCATGGCCCTGCCCGGTGGCTTCAGTTACGGGGACGACATCGCCGCCGGGCGGATCTTCGCCAACCAGATCGTCCATCACCTGCGCGATGCGTTTCGCGGTTTCGTGGACGCGGGCAAGCCGATTATTGGGATTTGCAACGGGTTTCAGGTGCTGGTCAAGACGGACCTGCTGCCCGGCGCCATCGGGGGCCACACGGGGCAGACCTGCACGCTGACGAACAACGACAACGGCCGATTCATCGACCGGTGGGTGCGCCTGATGCCCCGCCCGAGCAAGTGCATCTGGACGGCGGGGTTGAATCAGGGGGGGATGGATCAACCGATCGAATTGCCCATCGCGCACGGGGAGGGCAAATTCGTACCCGCATCCGACGGTGTACGCCGATCCCTGCACGAAAACGACCAGATAGCACTGATCTACGCGAAATCCGACGGTTCCCCAGCGAATGGGACGTTCCCGGAGAATCCGAACGGGAGCATCGATGACATTGCCGGCGTGTGCGACGTTACCGGGCTTGTCTTCGGGTTGATGCCCCATCCGGAGCGGTATGTGAAAAGTTTTCAACACCCCTCCTGGACGCGCCATCGGCAGGCTGCTGAGGGGGTGGGGCTGCGGGTGTTTCGCAATGCGGTGCAATACGCCCAAGCTGCGGTGGGAACAGGGGTTTAGCGTCGACTAACCGGTGTCGATTCTTGTGGTCCGATAAGCGCGCAAGTCGTTATGAGTCCTACGCCCGTCAAAGTCCGCACAAGTTTCCAGTTGGAAACCTCCGATGTACTCGGTTAAGTTCACTGCACGTTTCCGCCCGGCAGGTTGCCGGTATAAATGCGGACTCGTTAGCATGCCGGGCCGCGGGACGTTTCCCGTGGCGCGGACGCGAAAGGGATCGGGCGGAGTCGTGTACAGCAAGTCAACCCTTTCGCACGGGCCAATCTCCCGCAACGGCCCGGGGCAGTTCAGCCCAACCCGCAAAAGCGCCGCCGCTCACGGGTCAGTCGCTTTTCCATTGAAGGAGGTAAGCATGTTGCGGAAGTTTGTATTGGTCGCGTTGTTCGCGATGTTCCTCGTCCCCGCCGCCGCTTCGGCGCAGTTCGACGAGGGTGATTGGGAAGTCCTGATCGCCGGTAGTGGTACCAGCGCTGACGACTTTGACAGCAGCTCGCTGTCGGTCGGCTTCAGCGTCGGTTATTTCTTTAACGACAACCTGGAGGCGGGCGTCCGTCAGACGGTGTCGTTCTCGGATAACGACGCCGGCAGCGACTTCGCCGGGACCACGACGGGCTTTCTCGACTACCACTTCGACCTCGACGAGTGGCAGCCGTTCGTCGGCGCGTTCATCGGCTACGCCTATGGCGACGCCGTTGACGAAGACGGTGTGTATGGCCCGGAAGCCGGCGTGAAGTACTTCGTGAACTCGACGACCTTCGTCGCCTTCACGCTCCAGTACGTCGTCGGTTTCGACAGCGACTCCGAAGAGTTCTTCAACTACCAGCTGGCTGTCGGCTGGAGGCAGTAATTCCGCCCTCCTCGCCCTCCGGGCGCGCAGGTCTGAGTTAAGCGAAGCATCGCCAACGCCCGAGGCTCCGGCCTCGGGCGTTGGCATTTGCGCGGCGGGAAACGACGATTGTCGTTCTCTATGCGAAAGCCCTGTTACCTCGCGTCCTTTTCCGCCCGCGCCTTCGCCGCCTCGAGATGGATGACGCCGAGTTGGTCCTTGGTGCGACCGGCGGCTTTTTTTGCGGCAATGAGGGCGTCGATATCCAGCACGCGAGTCGGGCGGCCGTCGACCTCCATCGTTACGGCGCGCGCCGAAACGGCGTCATAGTCCCCGATGCCCGTGATCTCCGTGAGCACATCAAACTTTCCCATATCCGTCGTGAGGAGCAGGGTTCGAAATTGCGCAAGAAGCGAGGGCCTGCGCGGCAACGGAATTTTCCGTGGATCGCGGAGGACCGGGTTCAGCGGCTCAAGCGCAGCGATCAGCCGCGACATGTTCTCTTCGGTCATGGGACAGCAGACGTCGAGATCATCCGTGAACAGGGCCGAACCATGAAGGCTCGCCGCGACGCCACCGACAATCACGTACTCAACGCCCGTCGAGCTCAGCTTCGAGAGGAGTTCGCGGATCTGGACCATAATGGCGCACCCTCACTTCTGACAAAAAATCGACGAGCGCCATGAACTCTTCGAGCGCTTCCAGCCGCTGCGTTGGAGTCAGTGAGAGCTTTTGATCGACCAGGGTCACATCAATGCCGTTCTCGTCCTGCACGGATGCGTGCGTCATCCGGCAAAGGTGCTCGAATTCGTGTTCGATCATCGAACACAGTATATACCCCATCCGACTGCGACGAGCTAAGATACAGACGAGACCTGTGTCGCCCTTGATTTGAGAATTGGGCTCATGATTCCTGCCGGCATGCCTCAGCGCATCGAGCTAGCCGTTCTTAAGCCCGAGGCGCTGTCGGCGGAGGTGCATAAAATCGTCGCCGACGCGATGCAGGCGGGCTGTGCGTCCGTATGCGTCGCCCCGGTATGGGTGAGCCGCGTGGCGCGGATGGTGGAGGGTTCCGGTGTGCGCGTCTGCTCGGCGGTGGGGTTTCCGCACGGAACGCACAAAGCAACGCTCAAGGCCATCGAGGCGACGAGCACGATCAAGGACGGGGCGGACGCGATCGACGTCGTCGCCCATCTGCCGCACGTCATCGGGCTGGACCTCGACGCGGCCCGCGCGGAGCTGATGGAAATCGTCCGCGCCGCCCGCTCGACCCGGCGAGACGTCTTGATCCACGTGATCCTCGAGACGGCACTGTTGGCGCAACTCGGCGCGGATCGCGCCGAGCGATCGTTCGAGATCGCCTGCCGCGCCGCGCGCGAAAGCGGCTGCGACGGCGTCGTCAGCGCCACCGGTTTTCATCCCGCCGGCGGGGCGACGGTCGAATCGATCCGGCTGCTAAAGCGCCACGGCGAATCGCTGGTGATCAAGGCCGCCGGTGGTATCGTGGATGAAGCGCGGGTACGGCAGATGATCGACGCCGGCGCCGATTGTGTCCGCGTCGATCCCAGCGCGGACGCATGGGAGACAACGACATGAGACACGCTTCGGCCGTCGCTTGCGGTTTCGCAGTGATGGTTCTCGTGACCGGCTGCGGCATCAACCCGGTGCATCGTCCCGCGGCGCAGCTCGACCCCAAACCGTACCTCCTGCACCTCCCCGGCATCACCGGCGGGTTCTGGATGCACGACAAATACTGCCGCGCCCTCAACACCGGCGGGTTCGACGCCGAAACCGGCATCTACGACTGGACGGGCAGCCGCTTCCCCATCAGCGCACTGACGCAGCGCGAGCGGAACCTCCAGGAAGCCGAGAAGGTCGCCGCGTTCCTGACGAAGAGATACCGCGCCGAGCCGCACCGCCCGCTGTACCTTTCCAGCGAGAGCGGGGGGGCGGGCATCGCGATCTGGGCGCTGGAAAAGTTGCCGGGCGACGTGCACGTCGACGCCGTCGTGCTCGTCTCCCCGGCGCTGTCGACGCGCTACGACCTCACGCCGGCGCTGCGCCGCGTGCGGGGAAAGATGCTCGTCTTCCCAAGCAAGGCCGACTGTCTGGTCCTGGGCATCGGCACGGCGGTCTTCGGCACGATGGACCGCCGCCGCGACAAGTCCGCCGGCCTTGATGGATTCACGCGCCCCGCAGCCGGCGACGCGGAGCAGTACGCGAAGATCGAGCAGTACCCCTACCGCGGGAAAATGTTCTGCGACTACGGCAACGGCGGGGGGCATGCCTGGGCGATGTACCCGCGCTTTGCCAGCGCCTGGCTCGCGCCTCGGCTGATCGAGCTGGCGAAAGAATGCGACACCGATTTCCCCTCCACCCAGCCTGGTTTGCCCGCCTACGCTTCCTATAAATGAAGCCGGCGCCGATCGCACTGCTGTTGTTTCCGCTGCTCGTGCTCGTCGTGGGGTGCAGCCCTCATCGCGACCGAACGCGCGCCGCTGACATCGACGCCTCCGCGCCGGGCCCGCCCCCGCGCCCGTACCTGCTGCACCTGCCCGGGATTGGCGGACACCGGTCAATCGACCGCATGTTGACCGAGGGGCTCGTTCAAGGCGGCGTCGACGCCGACGTCGAAATCTACGACTGGACCGACACCGACGCGGGGTTGGGCGCGCTCTATGCCCGCAATCGTCACGCGCGCGAGGCCGACATCGTCGCGCGCAAAATCGCCGAGCGCTTTCGCGCCGACCCGCGACAGCGCATCTACCTCTCCGGCCACAGCGGCGGGACGGGCATCGCGCTGTGGGCGCTGGAGCGATTGCCCCCGGACGTGAAAATCGAGTCGCTGCTGATGCTCGCGTCGGCGATGTCCCCGGCGTACGACCTCTCGCCCGCGCTGCGCCACGTGCGCGGCAAGGGTTACGCGCTGTACAGCCCGTACGACCCAGTGCTGGGCATCGGCACGCGATTGTTCGGCACGATCGACGGGATCAAAACCGACGCCGCCGGCCGCGTCGGATTCACGATGCCCCCCGGCGCTGATGCGCGGCAGTACGACAAGCTGATTCAGATCGGTTATGACCCCGCGTGGATCCCGCTGAGCCACATCGGGGATCACATCGGTCCAATGATGCGCCCGTTCGCGCGCGAGGTGCTCGCACCGCTATTCAGCACGGGCGTGCTGCGCGCGTTCGCCGGCGCCGCAACACGGCCCACGACGAAGCCCGCAACGAAACCCGCGACAACAGGGGCGCGATGAAGTGCGGGTGAACTTTTACCGGGGTTGTCGGCCGGGTGCGTCGAGTGCCGGTTGGGCGCGGGTGAGCAGCAGCAGCGCGCCGCCGAGCAGGAAATGCACCGCCGCGCAGGTCGCGATGGATGACGGAAAATTGTAGGGCACGTCCTGCCCAAGGCTGGTGAGCTGATACATCACCGGCCATTCGCCCCAGATGCCCAGGTGCGCGAGCAGCCCGTTGATCGCGAGCAGCGGGTGGATGGGGATGAGCCGTTGCATCGCGTGCACGACGGGCTCGCGATTTACCCACGCCGACAGCCACACCGGCCACGTCAGCCAGGCAAGGGTGAGCATGACGGTGACGGCCGCGGCGAAAACGTCGCGCATCACGTACCGCGATAGGATGGCCGCGATCCCCGCCACGCCGATGACGCACGCCGCAAGCAGCACGTACGCCGCCAGCCATTGCGCGAACGTCACGTCGGACCGGAACATCGCGATGAGCCACACGACGCCCACGCCGTCGACGACCGACGCGGCGGTGAGCAGGCGATCGATCCGCGCATGCTGCGCCAAGACTAAAGGTGGCGTGAGAATCATCGCGAGGGAAATGCCGCCGAGGTAAAGCCCCAGGCCGTCGCCGGCCGCGAGGTAGCAGCAGGTCGTCAGCGCGCAGAGCAGGAAAAGCGGGGGCAGCGCGACGGTGAGAAAATCACGGATGGCGTTTCCCCCTCGCCCGATACCCCGGGAGGGGGTTGGGGTGAGGGGTTGCTTTGAGTCTTCCGCTTTCATTCGCCGAATAAAAATCAGGCCCTCACCCCAACCCTCTCCCTGAGTACAGGGAGAGGGAACCAGACGTCACGAAACTTTCCCCCGCGCATCCACGGGAAGCCGATGCAGCGCGTCGCCCGTGCGCAGCCAGACCGCATCGTACAGGTTGATGCACGGGCATACGTGGTTCGGAATCACTTCCACGCGCTGCCCGAGTTTGGGGCGATTCTCACACTGCGACACGTCGACCTCCCCGTGCTCCTCGCTGAGCCGGACGATCCGCGCGCCGGGATACTGCACGATGTATCCGTGACCGGAGTCCGGGCGCGGACCGTTGCGGTCGCTGGTGAGCGCTTTCGTGCCCGCGTCGAGCACGATCTTGTCCGGGACGGCGTCGCTGATGACCGTGCAGATCACCTTCGCCGCCACTTCGTCCAGCGCAGCGGCGTCGGCGTAGACGGTGTTCATGTCGTTGTAGATATACGTGCCCGGGCGGATTTCCGTGTACGCGGGGACAAGGTGCGCGTGGTACGCGGACGGGGTCGATCCGCCGGAGACGATTCTCGCGCCCAGCCCATGCTGCTTGAGCAGCGCGATCGAATCCGCGAGGCGCTGCTGGATGAACGAAAGCAGAGCAGTGTCGACCCCGCCGGGCCCGCGGAGATGGCCGGGGAAGGTGAAGATCCCGTCAAGGCGCAGACCGCTGGTGCGATCGACGGTCTGCGCCAGCGCCAGCGCGGCCTCGGGCGATTGCACACCGGTGCGGTGGAAGCCGGTGTCGACATCGACGAGGATACCGAGCCTCACGCCCGCCGACCGCGCCGCCGCGCCCAGGGTTTCGGACGCGACGGCTGAGTCGACCGCCAGCCGCACCGTGCGCCCCTTCGCGAGCTGCGCGATCCGGCCGGTGCGCGCCGCGTCCAGCGCCGGGTACGCGATGAGAATGTCGCTGCCCGCCTCGATCATCACTTCGGCCTCGCCCACCTTGGCGACCGTCAGCCCCGCCGCCCCGGCCGCGAGCTGGGCCCTGGCCATGTGGACCGACTTGTGCGTCTTCGTGTGCGGGCGAAGGTTCAAATGATGCTTGGCGGCATAACTCGCGAGCTTGCGGACGTTGCGCATCGCAATCTGCTCGTCAATCACGACGGCGGGGGTGGGGATGGTGTGGATCGTGTTCATTGGCGCAACACCCTACCCGAATGAAGAATGTGCTACCTCCCGGGCGCGTTTCGTCATCCTGACATTTTCGTTACCGTGTGAACGCGGATCGACGTATGGCTTCTCGCGAAGGTTTTTTCAATGGCTCATGAACTCCGCATCGGTTTGGTCGGATTGGACAGTTCTCACGTCATCGCGTTCACCAGGCTGCTGAACGTCATGACCGAGAAGGATCACATCCCCGGCGCCCGCGTCATCGCCGGTTATCCCGGCGGGACCGACGACATCGATCTCAGTAAGAATCGCGTCGAGGGGTTCACGAACGACCTGCGCGAGAAGTACGGCGTCGAGATCATGGACTCGCCGGAGGACGTCGCCAAGGCGTGCGACCTCGTGTTCATCACCGCCGTCGACGCGCGCATCCACAAGGATCTGTTCGCGCGCATCGTCCCGTTCAAGCGCCCGACGTTCATCGACAAGCCATTCACCACGAGCCTGGCCGACGCGAAGGAGATTTTCCGCCTGGCGGAGGCGAACGACGTGCCCGTGATGAGCTGCTCGTCGCTGCGCTACGCCGACGGGCTGACCGACATGCTCGCCAGGGGCAGCCCCGTCATCGGGTGCGACGCATTCGGGCCGATGGAGGTCATTCCGCAGATCCCCGGCTACTTCTGGTACGGCGTGCACGTCGTCGAGATGATGCAGCGCATCATGGGCACGGGCTGCCAGAGCGTCACCGTCACGAAGACCGACGACTTCGACCTGCTCGCCGGTCGCTGGAGCGACAACCGCCTGGCCACGATGCGCGGCATCCGCAACGCGCACAAAAAGTTCGGCGTCACCCTGCACCGCAAGAGCGACTTCGACTTCGTCAACCTCCAGCAGAACCGGCGCGCGTGGTACGCCAACATGCTCGAGGCGATCCTCCGCACCCTCCCGCAGGGCAGGAGCGACGTGACTAAGGAGGACACCCTCGAAGTCATCCGCATCATCGAAGCGGCAAACGAAAGTAGAACGTCCGGTAAAGCCGTCTCCCTCGTTTAGCCCCGCCGCTTGCGGCGGGTTATTTTGCGTCGGTTGTCAAGCTGCTTTCCCTCGACAGTCAGGAAAACCGCCGCGAACGGCGGCGCTAAGCGGGAAAGCTTGCGACGGAATGGGAGAGGGGCAAATCCGAAATGCGAAAGTTTTCCACCCGCGCGTTCCGACGATGGGATGCGTGGCCTGACGCGCCGGTGCCGCCGGATACCGGGGCCGGATTCCGCCAGTTGTGTTATTCGTGCAAAAAGGAAGCCATGCCCGGTTTCGAAATCCAGCAGCTTGAGAACCGCGTTCTGCTCAGCGCCGTCGCGCCGACGTCCAATCAGGTCGAGCCGCTGCTCATCCAACCGGTGACGGTCGCCCAACTCGCGCCGGCGTCGGCGCCCGCGCCCGTGCCGGGAGCGGTGATCGTCATTGCAGACGATCCGTCCGATTCGCTGAATGCGACCGTTCGCTCGACGCTCGTCACCCGGCTGAACGCCAGTCCGATCAGGACGCAGCTCGACGGGCTGAAGAACGACGGTCCAGCCTTCGATCAGGCCCTGCTCGACCACATGCGCGCGGAGACGACGGGCCGGTTCTTCTTCGGCCCGTCGAACCTCGCCGACCGCGTCAGCTTCATCTCCGCCGGCGGGTTGGAAGGCCCGGCCGTCTCGCGCGCGGACGACATCATGCTGCACAAGTTCCCCCAGCAGGGCGACGCCGCGGTGTACGACGTGCAGGTCGACGACACGATCGATTTCGACAAGACGACCTACTCAACCAACGCCGAGTTCCTCCCCTACCTCAACCGCTTCGAGTACTGGATGACCCTCGGCCAGGCGTACCTGTACACGAACAACACCGACTACGTGCGGGAGATCGTCAACCAGCTCTCTAGCTTCGCGAAGCAGGCCCCGATGGTCGACCCGGCGACGTGGGCCGCGACGGGCGGGGTGAGCTGGGATCTGCTCAGCGCATCGCTGCGCGTCGAGCACTGGCTGTGGACGTACCAGATGGTGCTTGACAGCCCGGCGTGGACGAAGGAAGCGAACACGCTTTTCGTCTCGCGCATGTGGGAGCACGGAGATTTCCTCGCCCGCGCGACGGCGTACGAGCCGGCGACCAACCGCGCGCTGTTCCACGCCAAGAGCGAGATGATGCTCGCCCAGTTGTTCCCCGAGTTCCTCGGCGGCGCCTCCTGGGAGACCCAGGGCCGCACCCGGATGTTCGCGGCGATGGACGCCCAGCTCTACGACGACGGCAGCCACGTCGAGCAGTCGCCGAACTACACGCAGCTGGTCATCGAAGACGTGCTCGAAGCCAAGTGGCTCGACGAGATCAACGGCGACCTCTACACCTGGCCGGCGGCGTACAACACGAAGATCAACAATGCCATTGAGTCGTACCGCCAGATGCTCTCGCCGGATGCGTCGCAGCCGGCGATCGGCGACACGTACCGTAATGTTTCCGTCACGATGTTCACGAAGGGCGCGCTGATCCAGGATCTGATCACGGTCAAGACCAGCGCGGTGAACGACGCCGGCGCCTCAACCCGTCCCATCGACCATCCGACGCTGATGGTCGACGATGCGTCGCAGTTCATCGTGGGCGACCAGATCCACTTGGAGAACAAGGTTGAAGTGATGCTCGTCACCGGTGTGAACACGGGAACGAACACGCTGACCGTGCAGCGCGGGTACGGGGGGACGCCGGCGCAGCAGTGGAACGACAACACGACGATTTACAATGTCGGGAACATGACCGTCGCCCGCGCCCGCGTGCGCGACGTGTACCTCTTCGACGCCGCCACCATGGAGCCGTTCATCGACATTCCCGCCACGCCACCGCTGGGCGAGCGCGGAAAAATCAAGGCCCTGACCGACTCCGGCAACTACATCGCCCGCAGCCACGGCAACGATAAAAACGCCAACCAGCTCATCTTCGACGCCGGCCCCACCGGCGGAATCCACGGCCACTATGATCTGCTCAACTTCGAGCTCTTCGGCGGCGGGCGACCGCTCATCTCCGACCCCGGCCCGTATCTCTACGGCGACGGCGACGACCGGGACTACGTCGTCAGCACGCAGGCGCACAACACGCTCAGCGTTCTCGGCAACGGCAGCCACGCGGCGCTGGAGGGCGCGAACAACCCCGGCATCGTTATCGACCACTACAGCGTGTCCGGCTCGTCGATGCACGTCACGGCCCACCACCACGGCTACCAGAAGCTCGCCGGCCGACCCGTCATCGGACGAAGCATGTGGTACGACCTCGACGGCACGATGGTCATCGTCGATTGGGCGGAATCGAACACGTCCTACTCATTCGTTCAGTCGTACAACATCCAGACCGAAGGCGACACCACGAACGTCGTGGGCGTGGTGGACGGTTCGTACTTCAGGACGGATCACGCCACGGGCGGGAACGTGAAGGTCACCGCGCTCCCGCGTCCGGACCAGACTGTCGCCAAGGGCGGGCTCACGTTCGTCACCAACGACAGTTCGGGCAATCATCCGACGGATCCGTACAAGGACGACGCCTACCGCTTCACCGTCACGCAGACCGGCACGTTCGTCTACTTCGTCACGCTGATC
>JBBSLV010000082.1:0-11706 GCA_038233535.1 Tepidisphaerales bacterium
CAGACGGCATGGCTGGCGCGCGGCGAGCAGCCGATGTTCGAGGGCCGCTCGCGCGAAACCGCCAACCGCGTCAAGTGCGCCAGCAACATGAAGCAGATCGGGCTGGCGCTGCTCCTGTACTCTCAGGCCAACGACGGCCAACTTCCCGACTCGATGCTTGAGCTGCCCCTGCACGTAGACATCACGTCCGACGTCTTCTGCTGTCCGTCGAGCAACGACGAGCCGGCGCCCGGCCGGACGCCTACGGAGCAGGTCGCGCGACTGCGCCACGGCCGGCACTGCTCGTACGTCTACCACGGCCGCGGACTCACCTGGCCGCAGCCTGAAGGCGTCCCTGTCGCATGCGAGCCGCTGACCAACCACGCCGGCGACGGGATGAACATCCTCTTCGGCGACGGCCGGGTTGAATTCCTCGCCCCCGCCGAGGCCGAGCGGGTCATGCGCCGGCTGCCGGTCATGCGTGCCGCCGCAACCGTGGGACGGTAGCTATCCGCCGTGGGGTTGGCGGCGTAGAATCCAGGCATGTTGGATTGGAACGACTGCCCCGCGGTCGAGCGCGTGCCCGAACGAGTGAGCGGCGCCTGGGTCTTCAAAGGCGCCCGCGTCCCCGTGACGGCGCTGTTCGAGAACCACACGCATCAGAGGTCCACATGAAGCTGAAAGTGTTGATTGAGCCGGGCGAGGATCGCGGCTTTGTGGCGCACGTCCCCGCGTTGCGCGGCTGCCGGTCGCAAGGCGCGACGCGCGACGAAGCGATCGCCAACATCCGCGAAGCCGTTGAGGGTTGGCTGGAGACGGAGCAGGATAAGACGGACCGGCCCGATACGGTCGCCGACGTGGAACTGCTCAACGTCTAAGGCCCAGGGGACGCCATATGCCGCAACTGCCCGTGGTAAGCGGTCGTGAGGCACGACGCGCATTCGAGAAGGCCGGTCGGGCTTTCAGTCGGCAACGATCCCAGCCACATGATTCTTGTGAAACAGGGTGTGCCCGTGAACCTGTCGCTTCCGGACCACCGCGAGCTTGATCGCGGCCTCTTGCGGGGTCTCATCCGTGATGCGGAAATGACCGTCGAACAGTTCGTCGCCCTCCTCAAGTAATGTTGCTCGCCGATCGGCGCGTGTTCTTCAGATAGCCCCCGTCGTGTACCATGCCGGAATGTCAGGCCAGGGATCCGCGGGTAGCCGATTGCGAGTTGCCATCGCCACCGAGCGACCGCTCCAGGTCGTGGGGGCGATCAATGCTTACTGCGCATTACTGGCGGAGCAGGCGGGGTTTAGGGCGATATACCTCTCCGGCGCAGGCGTCGCCAACGCCGGCTTCGCGCTCCCGGACCTGGGGATTACGACGCTGAACGACGTGCTCGAAGACGCGCGGCGGATTACGCGGGCGACAAACCTCCCGCTGCTGGTTGACGCCGACACCGGGTTTGGCGGCGCTTTCAGCGTCGCCCGCACGGTGCGCGACATGACGGCGGCGGGGGTGGCGGGGATCCACCTGGAGGACCAGGTGTCGGCCAAGCGCTGCGGGCATCGCCCGGGGAAGCAGTTGGTTGAGGCGCGGGAAATGATGGACCGGGTGAAAGCGGCGGTGGACGCGCGGACGGATGACACGTTCGTGATCATGGCGCGGACCGATGCGCATGCGGTCGAGGGGCTGATCGCGGCGATCGACCGCGCGAACCGGTACGTCGCCGCCGGCGCGGAGATGATTTTTGCCGAGGCGCTGACGTCACTGGAGGAGTATACAGAATTTACGTCGTCGGTGTCCGTGCCCGTGCTGGCGAACCTGACGGAGTTCGGAAAGACGCCGCTGTTCACGCTCGATGAGATGCGCGCCGCCGGCGTGAACCTGGTGCTGTACCCGCTGACGGCTTTCCGCACGATGGCGGCCGCCGCGGCCAACGCGTACGCGACGCTTCGGCGGGACGGAACGCAGAAGAACCTGCTCGAGAAAATGCAGACGCGCGATGCGTTGTACGAGGCGCTCGACTATCACGCCTACGAAAAGAAGCTCGACGAGCTGTTTGTGCGGGAGAAGCGGTGATGGCCGAAGGTAAGAAAAGCGTGGCGATGTCGGGAGTGGTGGCCGGGCGGACGGCGATCAGCGCCGTCGGCCGGGAGGGCAAGGGGCTATTCTACCGCGGGTACGACATCCACGACCTGGCGAATCAAGCGGCATATGGGGAGGTCGCGCACCTGCTGATCCACGGCGGGCTCCCAACGGCTCGGCAGCTCGAAGATTTCAACGCGCGGGTGGTGACCGACCGCGCGTTCCCCTATCCGCTGCAGCGCACGCTCGAGACCCTTCCGCAGGCGGCGCACCCGATGGACGTGTGCCGCACGGCCTGCTCGTTCATCGGTTGCGTCGAGCCGGAAACGGATCAATCGCTTCAGCCGCGGCGGATCGCCGAGCGGATGCTCGGATGCTTCCCCTCCACGCTGATGTACTGGCACCAGTTCCACCGCGGCGGCAAGCGGATCGACACGCGCAACGAGGATCCGACGATCGCCGGCCACTTCCTCGCAATGCTCCACGGCAGGCCGCCGAGCGAGCTTCAGCGGCGGGCGCTGGACGTGACGTTCATCCTCTACGCCGAGCACGAGTTCAACGCCTCGACGTTCGCCGCCCGGCAGATCACGTCGACGGGCTCCGACATTTACTCCGCCTTCACCGGCGCCATCGGCGCCCTCCGCGGCCCGCTGCACGGCGGGGCCAACGAAGGGGCGATGGAGATCATCGACCGGTTCAAAACCCCCGACGAAGCCGAGCGCGGCATCATCGAAGCGCTGGGTCGTAAGGAAAAACTGCTTGGCTTCGGCCACCCGGTTTACGCGATTGTCGACCCGCGCTCGGACCTGATGAAAGCGCAGGCGCTCAAGCTGGCCGAGGCGACGGGGCGGATGGATTTGTTCGCGGTGGCCGAGCGGATCGAGCAGGTGATGATGCGGGAGAAAAAGCTGTTCCCCAATCTCGACTTCTACGGCGCCGTCGCCTACCGGCTGCTGGGCGTGCCCACCCCGATGTTCACGCCGCTGTTTCTCATTGCCCGCACCGCGGGCTGGGCGGCGCACGTGATCGAGCAGCGGAGCGAGAACAAGATCATCCGCCCGGCCGCGGAGTACGTGGGGCCGGAGTCGACGCCGTTCGTGCCGATCGAGAAGCGATGAGGCTCAGAGGTTGCGGTAAACCTCGCGGCGATGGGCGATGACGGTGATGTCGACCTGTTGAACTTCGTCATCGATCCTGTAAACGATCCTGTAGTCGCCGATGCGAATGCGGTACAGATCGCCCTGGCCCTTCAGCTTGCTACAACCAACGGGACGTGGGTCGCTCGCCAGGCCATGCGCGGCACGAAGCAGGCGCTCCTGAAGCTGTGTCGGCAGCTTCTTCAGCGAACGCCGAATCGATCCGCCGACGGAAACGTGGTACATGCAAACTCACTTGCGAAGCGAGGCAGGATCGAAACCCAACTCGCGGGTGAGTTCGTCCAGAGAAATCCGCCCCGGCTCCGCGAGCCGCCGGATGGATTCGGCGATGTCGCCGCGCTCCTGCCTGCTCGGCCGCCGCTTGGCTTTGGGCGGCGACTTCCCATTTGGCGTCGATTTCGCCTTGAGCAACCGGTACTCGGCTTGCGGAATGACCACGAATTTCCGTCCGCCAACCGTGAGCGTCTGTGTTGCCATGATCGTCCTCGCTGTTGTCTCATAGTCCCAAGGTTGCATCATACTCCGTCATGACTGAAGCGACCACTGCCCAGCGTCCCGACCCTGACCCGCTCCTCGTCGAGATCGCCGATTACGTGCTGTCGCACCCCATCGAGAGCAGGGAAGCGTACGACACGGCCCGACTTTGTTTGATGGACAGCCTCGGGTGCATGATGCTGGCGCTGCATTTCCCGGCCTGCACGAAGCTGCTCGGCCCGATCGTGCCCGGGGCGGAAATGAAGCAGGGCGGCGCGCGCGTGCCGGGGACAAAGCACAAGCTCGATCCCGTGCAGGCGGCGTTCAACATCGGCGCGCTCGTGCGGTGGCTCGATTACAACGACACCTGGCTCGCCGCCGAGTGGGGGCATCCATCCGACAACCTCGGCGCCGTTCTCGCGGTCGCCGATTACCTCTGTCGCAATCATCAATCTCCAATCCAAAATCCAAAATCCCACCTCACCGTCCGCGACATCCTCACCGCCATGATCAAGGCTCACGAAATCCAGGGTGTCATCGCGCTGAACAACGCGTTCAATCGCGTCGGCCTCGATCACGTGCTGCTCGTGCGCGTCGCCAGCACCGCCGTCGCCACCGCGATGCTCGGCGGGACGAAGGAGCAGGTGATCAACGCGACCAGCAACGCGTGGATCGACGGCGGGGCGCTGCGGACGTACCGCCACGCGCCCAACACCGGGAGCCGCAAGAGCTGGGCGGCGGGGGATGCGACCAGCCGCGCCGTGCGGCACGCGCTGATCGCGCTCACCGGTGAAATGGGATACCCCACGGCGCTGAGCGCCCCGAAGTGGGGGTTCTACGACGTGCTGTTCAAAGGCCAGCGCTTCGCGATGGCTCGACCGCTGGGCAGTTACGTGATGGAGCACGTGCTGTTCAAAGTCTCATTCCCCGCCGAGTTCCACGCGCAGACGGCGGTGGAGTGCGCGATTCAACTGCACCCGCGGGTGAAGGACCGGTTGCAGCAGGTCGAGCGCATCGTGATCGAGACGCAGGAGCCGGCCGTGCGGATCATCGACAAGACCGGGCCGCTGAACAATCCCGCCGACCGTGACCACTGCATTCAGTACATGGTGGCCGTGCCGCTGATTCACGGCGCGCTGACGGCGGAGCACTACGAGGACGAAGCCGCCCGCGACCCGCGGATCGACGCGCTGCGGAGCCGGATGCAGGTCGTCGAGCTGCCGCGCTATTCCGCCGACTACCTCGACCCGGACAAGCGCTCGATCGCGAACGCGGTAAAGGTGTTCTTCGAGGACGGCACGTCGACCAATCGCGTGGAAGTCGAATACCCGGTCGGGCATCGGCGACGGCGCGCCGAGTCGATCCCGCTGCTGTGGGACAAATTCAGATCCGCGCTGGCGACACGGTTCGACGCCAAGCGAACCGCGCGGATCGTCAAAGCTTTCGAAGACCCCGCCACGCTCGACGCCATGGCGGCGGACGAGTTCATGTCGCTGCTCGTCGTGTGATTCTCGGGGCACGGGTTTTCCACCCGTGCATTCATTCAACAACGACACGGGTTGAAAACCCGTGCTACGCGCAACAACGACACGGGTTGAAAACCCGTGCTACGCCCAACAACGACACGGGTTGAAAATCCGCGCTACGCGGCAAAGATCACTTGGCAATCGTCACATTCACCGGCGAAACGAAATTCTGGTACTCCGCTTCCAACTGCTTCGCATCCGGCGTCGCACTCCCGTCGCGGACGACAAAGCGATACTTCAGCTTCAGCGGCTTTTCCGGCGACACCGACTGCCCTTCGAAGAACGCGCCGAAGCGCCCGTAGGGGCGGGTGGAGAAGACCGTGGGCTGGGGATTCGCTTTACCGTTCATCTCACTCACGCCGTACGGGTTGCCCTTGATGGTGAACGCGGCGTGGACCCACGGGCAGTCGGCCCACACGTCGTTGCCTTTGGCGATCGCGCCGGCGGGGCGGGTGTAGAGCGCCTTGCCCCCGCCCGTGCCGCGCCGGGTGGTGGCGGGGGACGTCGTGGCGGAAGACGTGGCCGATTGCTTCGCCGGCGCCTGCCCCACTTCGTCAGCGGCGCGGAAGTGGAAGCCGGCGTGCTGCGGATCACCGCCCAGGGGGATCGCTTCGCCCGTCAGCGATTCCAGCGTCACGTCGAAGTCGAGCACGATGTGCTTGTCACTCACGCGCCACGTCGTCAGCTCGCGCGTGTCGCGGATCACGGGCTTGCCGTCCTTCGCGACCCATTCGTTCACGCTCGCCTCGCGCGCGACGACGGGGCCGGTGAACTGGCGTGATTCGTCGTATTTGCGATGCTGTTGCGAGATGTTGTCCTTGCCGTCCCTCCCGTGCCAGAAGTCGCCGTAGGGGGTTTTGTTGTAGCCGAAGAACAGCCCGCGGTGATGGGGGAAGCGGATGCCCTCGCCCGACTCGCCCCACTCGGCGCTGCCGGGGCCGTTCGTGATGAACCCTTCACCGTGCATGCCGAAGACGTGGTGGAACGGCTTGAAGGTGCCCGCGTGATCGGCGGGGTCGTAGCGGTTCATGTGGCGGTAAATGCCCGTCGTCCCCGCCTTCAAGTCGCGAAACCCCTCTCCCTCCACGAACGTGAGCGTGCCCTCCATCGAAGCGTTCGGCAAGGCATACAGTTCGTAAAGCCGCGGCTTGCCGGGAAGCAACTCCGGCTCGATCCAGCGAAGGATGGCAGAATTCGTGCCGCCGCTCTGGTCCTTCACCGGCTCGACCTGAACCGGGACCATCCGCTTCACGTCCCCGTCCGGCGCGAGCCCCCAGAACTGATCGGTGAGCCCCGGCACCTGGACCGTCGCCGCCACCGGCGCGTTCCGTCGCGGCACGTCGCCCGCATCAACCGTGAATGACGCCACGGGCGTATCCGCATGCGTGCATGCACTCAGCCCAAGCAGCGTTGCGACAAAAACGGCGAAAGTGGTCAATCGCATGAAACCCGTCCTATGAATTGTATCCGCCGCACCCCTCAACGGCCCGGCCCTCTTCTTGTACCATGCGACGACGAAACCCGCTCCTGCCCCGAGGCGAAAGGTTTGCATGATCCGACCGGCATTTGTGTTGTCACTGATTTTCACGGCGCTGATCGTCGTCGTCGCGAGCGGCTCCAACCGCACCGCCGCCGCGCCCGCCGCGATCACCCCCGTCACCAGTCAGGCCGCAACGACGACGTCGAGGCCGCCCATCGTTCAAGGGGCAGCCGGCGCGCCCAAGTCGCCCGAAGAGGCGGAAATGATGAAGGTGAAGCAGCCTGCGACCAAGCCCGTCCCGCTGCTCAGCGCCGACGAGACGATCGAGACGTTCAACCTCCCGCCGGGCTTTCGCATTGAGGTGGTCGCGGAAGAGCCGATGGTCGAGCATCCCGTGGCCATGGCGTTCGCTCCGGACGGACGGCTATGGGTCGCCGAAATGCGCAGCTACATGCCCAACGTCGACGGTCTGGGCGAGCGCAAGCCCAACGGCCGGATCTCCGTGCTGGAGGACGTCGACGGCGACGGGCGCATGGACAAGAGCACGGTATTCGCCGATGGGCTTGTGCTCCCGCGCGCGATCGGGCTGGTGCGCAGCGGCGCGCTGATCGCGGCCCCGCCGAACCTCCGGTATTCCCGCGACACCAACGGCGACGGCCGCAGCGACGAACGCCGCTCGATCGCCCAGGACTACGGCACCCGCGGCAACCCAGAGCACCAGCCCAACGGGTTGATCTACGGTCTCGACAACTGGATCTACTCCGCCGCCTATGACAAGCGCATCCGCTACGTGGACAAGCAGTGGGCCATGGACGAATGCCAGGGCACCGGGCAGTGGGGCATCACGCAGGACAACTGGGGCCGGCTGTTCACGAACAACAACAGCAACTACCTGCGCGGGAACCTGGTTCCGCCGCACTACCTGACGCGCAACCCGCACTTTCGCGCGGCGGGGGTGAACGTCGAGATCGACGGCGATCAGACGTGCTGGCCCGCCCACGCGTCGGCCGCCAACCGCGGGTATCGCCCGGGCATCCTGCGCCCGGAGAACTACCGGCTTTGGAAGTTCACCGGCGCGTGCGGCCCGGCGATCTACCGCGGCGGGCTGTTCCCCGACGACTTCGACGGCAACTACTTCGCCGCCGAGCCGGTCGCCAACTTCGTCCGCCGCGCCGTGCTCACCGAATCGGACGGGCGAATCACGGGCAACAACGCCTACGAGGAGCAGCAGGACGAGTTCCTCACCACGACCTACGAGCGTTTCCGCCCGGTGAACATATACACCGGCCCCGAGGGCGCGCTGTACATCGTCGACATGCACCACGGGCTGATCCAGCACAACACGTTCGTCACCCCGTACGTCCGCGAGCAGTACGCCGCGCGCGAGCTGGGCAAGCACATCGGCAACACGGGACGGATCTACCGCGTCGTGCCCGACAACGGCCCCGTCCCGCGCGGCCCGAATCTCGCGAAGGCCAGCAGCGCCGAACTGGTCGGCTACCTCGCGCACCGCAACGGCTGGGTGCGCGACACCGCCCAGCAACTGCTCGTCGAACAGCGCGACCCGTCCATCATCCCGGACCTGCGCCGGCTCGCGATGGACGGCGAGCAGACATTTGCCCGGCTGCACGCGCTGTGGACACTGGAAGGGTTCGGCCAGCTCGACGCAGGCGCTCTCGCCGATGCGCTGACCGACCCAGTCGGCAAGCTCCGCGCCAACGCGATCCGGCTGAGCGAGCCGTTCATGCCGCGCGACACGCGCGTGCTCGGTGACGTATTGAAGCTGCGAATCGACGACGATTACGATGTGCAGCTCCAGTTCGCGCTGAGCGTCAGCGCCGTGCCGATCCCCGATGCGCAAGCCGCCGTCGTCGATGTCGTCACCGCCCGGGCCGACGACCGGTACGTCCGCGACGCCGCCATGAGCGGCATGAAAGGGTGCGAGTTGGAATTTCTCGAGCGGCTGCTCGACGACCCGCGGTGGACGGAAAAAGCCGAGGGCCGCGCCGCGATGCTCGCCGCGCTGACGCAATGCGTCATGGCCGAGGGCGATCCGCAGCGCGTCATGCGGCTCACCGACGTCATGGCGGCGCAGTCCGATCCCGCTCTCGCCTGGCGGCAGTGGGCGATGATCGACAGCTTCCCCAGGATCGACCCGAAGAAGCCCGTCCGCAACGCGGTGAAGCTCTCGGCGCGACCGTCGTCGCTCGACGTGCTGTCGGCGTCGCTTGAACCCAACATCCGCGAGGGAACGACGCGCATGGCGCACCTGCTGATGTGGCCGGGCAAACGCGTGAACACCGCCGCGCGCCGGTCGCTGAGCGAGACCGAACAAGCCCGCTTCGAAGCCGGGCGAACGGTCTACGCGACCGTCTGCGGCCAATGCCACAAGCCCGACGGCATGGGCCAGGCCGGCCTCGCGCCGCCGCTGCTCGATTCGGACTGGGTTCTGGGCGACCAGCAGCGGCTGATCAAGATCGTCCTCCACGGCCTCCGCGGCCCGATCGACGTCAACGGCCAACCTTGGGACATGGACATGCCGCACCTGCGCACCCTCAGCGACGACGACATCGCCGCCGCCCTTACGTACGTCCGCCGCGAATGGGAACACGACGGCAAGCCGGTCACGCCCGAAGACGTCGCAAAGGTCCGCGCGCGATATGAGGAGCGGCAGGATGCCTGGACGGCGACCGAACTGGCGAAAGAGGAAAACTAGCTGCGTCCCTGTTTCGGCGCCCTTATTTTGTCGGCATCTGCCTGAGCTAGTTCATGCCAGAATTGCCCGCCTCAGAGAGAATGTAAAGCGTCGTGTCCCTTGAACGATCACCGCGCGCCGCGCTCCGCGGGCTGCCGCCGGCGGCTGGAAGCTGGCGCACGACGGACGGGCCTTCGGTGGTCCGGCAGGTTCTAGCCGCGGGCGGCAGCCCGCGGGGGGCGCGGGTCAGCAACATCGCGCGGGCTCAGCGCGGTCCGTGCCGCCTGGTACCGTCCTTCGACGCTCTCCTGATCGTGCTCCTCCGTGAAGCGCTTCATCCCCTGGCAGTGGATCATCTCGGCGTGGCGGAGCAGCGTGCGGCGCTGCTCATCGGTCCGCACCGACTCCGCGACGCACCCGATCGCCTCCAGCAGCCGCAGCGTCACCGACACGCTGTCCTTCCCATACTGGCGAATCTGATTAAATCCGGCGTCGATCAAACCATCGAAGGTCGAGAGGTCGAGCATCAGCCGAACGTGTCCCTCGTCATCGCACCGCAGCGGTGACGGCGGCGGCAGAGACGCGATTCTGGCCAGCCCCTCACCCAGCCAGTCGATGCAATTCATGGCGGTGAACGGGTCATTGATGCCGGGCGAGAGGGCGCGGACGGCGACCTCCACGAGCTGGTCGATGGCGAACTCCACGTCCTGCTCCGACGTGCGGCTTTCGCCGATCAGCAGAGCGGCGCTGATCCGATCATCGACGTCGTCGGGCGCGCGTTCGGCGGGAAACACGTCGGCGATCACCTGACCGCTCGTGAGAAACTTGCCGGGACGGACGCGCATGCGGAGGACCAGGTCATTCTCTTCCGCCTCATCAACAAGCTGAGTTTCATCAATCGCCAGCAGGTAACCGGCCCGGCAGGCGCGGATCGGTCGCGGCTCCCCCTGCGGCGCGAAGGTCGCCGCGCCGTCGGTGTTCGGCGCGTCCGGTTGACGGAAATCATTCGCATGGTAGACGGTTGCGATGACCCCCTTGAACTCGCGCGCCACGTTGGCCGCCACGATCGGCGCCTGAAGCGACGCGGACACGTGATGCACGAAATAAATCAGCACGCCCAGGCTCGCCAGCGCCAGCAACACGCCGACGGTGACCGACACGTGGGGCACGAACGCCAGGTCGTCGTCTCCGCCGTACACCGTCCGCAGCACGAGCAGGCAATAGGTGAACGTGGCGACGAACGTGCCCAGCACGATCTGGTTCCCGGTGTCGCGCATGAAATTACGCAGCAAACGCGGGCCAAATTGGCTCGACGCCTGCGTGAGCGCCGCGATGGTGATGGAGAAGACCACGCCGGCGACGGTGATGATCGACGAGGCGATGGTCGAGAGCAGCGCCCGCGCGCCATCGGCCCCGCCGAGGTAAACGAACCCCATCTCGCGAAGCCAGTCCTGATCGACCCCGCGATCGACGCTGACGAGGGTGACAGCCGTCACCACGGCCCCGACAATCATGAGCGAGGGGACGAACCAGTAGCTGGAGGTGAGCGCGTCCCAGAGATGCAGGAGACGGGTTTTCATCGCGCATCCCCCCGCGGCGCCAGCTGCTCGTGTTCGGCGTGGTTATCGTCGCCGTGGCCGGCGTCGTCGGCGTCATCGGCGCGGTGGGACCGCGTGGCAATCAGCCGCAGCGCATCCACGATTCGCCGGGGCTTGGGACTTTCGCCGCCCCTCCCGGCGGGCCACCCTTCCCGTTGGCGCGCGCGGTCGCCGTCGGTCTCGTCCGTCTGATCGTGGAACAACACCTGCTGCGTCGGGAACGGCAGATCGACTCCGTTGGCAACCAGCGTCTGCTTCACCGCCGTCAACACCTCGTCGGTGACGCGCAGCATGTTGATCTGCTCCGGCGGCGCGGTCCACCACATCAGACGGATCTTGACAGCGAAGTCCGCCAAATCGAGCACCAGCGCCTCGGGCGCGGGGTCGGCCAGCACCCCCTCCACCTTGCGCGCCGCGTCGAGCATCAACTCCTTCGCCCGGCCGATGTCGTCGCCCACGCCGATGCCCACGTCGTACTGGCTGCGCCGGTTCTCCCGGGCGGTGTTCACCGTGACCGATTCGGTGAACAGCTTCTCGTTGGGGATGACGACGCGTCGCCCGTCATACGTGCGGATGAGGGTGGCGCGCGTGTGGATGTCGATGACCGTGCCCTCGAACACGCCGACGATGATCTGATCGCCGATCTTGAACGGCTCGGTGAGCAGCAGCAGGATGCCTGCGAGGAAGTTGCCGAGGATGTCGCGGAAGGCGAACCCGATCGCGA
>JBBSLV010000083.1:0-11697 GCA_038233535.1 Tepidisphaerales bacterium
GACCTCGACCGCCCGATCGACAACCTGCGCATCGGAATCGCGAAGGAACACCAGATCGAGGGGATTGATCCGCAGGTAAAGGCCGCCGTAGATCGCGCGGTGGAGATTTATCAGAAGATGGGCGCGACGATCATCGACGTGTCGCTCCCGCACACGGAGTACGGCATCGCCGCATACTACGTCATCGCGCCGTGCGAGGCGTCGAGCAACCTCGCGCGCTACGACGGCGTTCACTTCGGCCGCCGTACGAGTGAGCCGGTGAAGGACATCATCGAGCTGGTATCGCGCAGCCGGGCCGAGGGATTTGGCGACGAGGTGAAGCGGCGGATCATGATCGGGACGTATGCGCTGTCCAGCGGCTACTACGACGCGTACTACGTCGGCGCGCTGCGGATGCGCAATCTGATTACGCGGGACTTCACGAATGCGTTCAAGCAGTGCGATGTGATCCTCTCGCCCACAAGCCCGACTCCCGCGTTCAAGCTCGGTGAAAAAACGGCCGACCCGATGGCGATGTACCTCTGCGACGTTTTCACCGTGACGTGCAACATCGCGGGCATCGCGGGAATCAGCATCCCGTGCGGCTTCACGCAATCGACCGCGCCCGCCGGCTCAACCGAGCCGGCCAGGCCGCTCCCGATCGGGCTGCAACTGCTCGGTCCCGCGTTCGGGGAAGACAAACTCCTCCGCGCCGCCCGCATGTTCGAAAGCGCGACCAACTGGCACAAGCGCCGCCCGACGTTCGAGGGCGCCGCGACCACAACCGTGCCGATGACGCCGCGGTAGCACATCCCACGTCCTGCGCGCGGGATGACAGAAATCCCGCACCTTTACAATTTGTTGAATTCCAGTGGTATCATGCCATCGCGATGGCGGCTGTCGGTGGCAAGCCTCGTCTGGCCGTGTCCCCCAGCGCCCGCAGGCCCGCCGTGCTTGCCGCCGGGTTGTTCATGATCGGCATCGCGCTGCATGACGTGGCGCCGCATCGGCCGGTGGTGTGGATCATCCTCCTGATCGCATTCCTGGCCGCGGCGTTGTTCGCGTTTCGCGCGGCGTTCGTCTGTGCCGTGTTGATTGCGCTCGCCACGTTGGTCAGCGGAATCGCGCTGGCGCAGTCGTCGGCATTTTTCTATCCGCGCAACCACGTCAGCGCTTTCGCCGGCGACGAGCCGCGGCTGGCGATGGTCGAGATGAAGCTAATCCAGCCGCCGCGGGTCATCACCACCCCGCCGGGCGCGCACCGGCCGCTGCCGCCCAAGCAGGTGACGACCGGCCGCATAACGCGGATCAAGACGTGGCACGGCTGGACCGACGCCGGCGGCGACGTGCTCGTGCAGATCCTCGTGCCGCATCCGCGGCTGACGGTGGGGCAGACCATCCGCGCGCTGGGGATGCTCCAGCGCCCGGCGCCGGCGATGAACCCCGGCCAATTCGACTGGGCCGCGTATTACCGCGAGCAGCGCATCCTCGCGTCGATGCAGATCCCCGATATCGGCAACATCGCGCTGCTCGGCCCGCCCGATCCGTCGCCGCTCGACGTGCTGCGCGAGCGCACGAGGCGGCTGCTGGCGATGGGCTTTTCCGAAGATCGCTCCCTCGACCACGCACTGCTGCGCGCGTTGCTCCTGGGCGACCGCGACCCCGAGCTTCGCGACGTGACTGAGCAGTTCAAGCGCACCGGCACGAGCCACCACCTCGCCATCAGCGGCATGCACGTCGCGGTGCTCGGCGGGTTCGTGCTGCTCGTGTGCAGGCTGTTTCGGCTGTCGCCGCGCGCGTCGGTCGTCGTGATGACGGGGTTCGTGATTCTGTATGGCGCCGTCGCGCTGCCATCGCCGCCCGTCATCCGCTCGGTGTTGCTCTGCATCGCGTTCGCTTTCGGGCTGGCCACCCGCCGTTCGGTGGACGCGCTGCAACTGCTGGCCGTCAGCGTCGTCGCGATGTTGATCTATCACCCGCAGGACCTGTTCAACGCCGGCTTCCAACTCAGCTTCGGAACGGTGCTGGCGCTGGTGATCTTCACCGGCCCATTCGTGAGCTTCCTGCGCAACGAGTTGAAGGACGAGGACGCCGAAGCGCTCGCGAAGCTCCAGCGCCCGCAGTGGGCTGCGGCGTGGTGGCGCTGGCAGGAGCGGGCGGCGCTGCGCGTTGTCGCCGCGTCCATCGTGGCGTGGGTTGCGTCGATGCCGCTGGTTGCGCTGCACTTTGAACAGCTCAACACCTGGGCCGTCGCGGGTGGAATCATCCTCGCACCGTTTGTGTTCATCGCCTTGCTCGGGGGACTGTTCAAGGTCGTGCTGACACTGCTTTGGCCCGCGCTGGCCGGGTGGTGGGCGACGATGGCGGCAGCGCCCATCGGGTGGATGCGCGGAATCGTCGAATGGCTCACCGTGCTCCCCGGCAGCGCGATCCCGCTGCCCGCGCCGCCCGTCTGGATGGTCTTCGCGTTCTACGTGCTGCTCCTGATCGCGATGACCCCCTGTTCCCTGCCGACGCTAACGTGGGGCAAGCGCTGCATGCCCGTCACCGCGTGCGCCGCGCTGCTGCTCGCGCCGTTTCACACGGAGATCGCCCGCCTCCGACCGTCGCGCGACGAACTGCGCGTCACGCTGCTGCACGTCGGCGCCGGCCAGTGCGCCGTGGTCGAGCCGCCGTCGGGACGAACGGTCCTGCTTGATGCCGGCTCGACGAGCCTCTTCGACCTCGTGCCCAAATGCCTCGGCCCGTACCTGCGCCACCGCGGGCGGACGAACGTCGACACCATTCTGGTCAGCCACGCGAATTACGACCACTTCAGCGCCGTCGCCGATGTCGCCGCCGCGTACGACGTGCGCGAGGTGCTGGTGGGTTCACAGTTTCGCCGGCACGCGCGCGACAATCCGCAGGCCGAGGCGATGCTCGCGGCGCTGGACCGGCTCGAGCGCCCGCCGCGAGGGGTGTCGCCCGGCGACGTGATTCCGCTGGGGCGAGAAACGTCCATCCACGTCCTCTGGCCGCCGGCTAACGCCGACGTCGATGCCAACAACGCATCGGTCGTCTTCCTGCTCCGACACGGGCCGCGCTCGGTGCTGTTCACCGGCGACATCCAGGACGACGCCATGCGCGCCCTGCTTCGAACGCCCGAATTGCTCCGGGCCGACATCCTCGTCGCCCCCCACCACGGGAGCGCCGAACGGCTGAGCGGCGATTTCGTCGCCGCGGTGAACCCGTCGGCGGTGATCTCCTCCAACGATCGCACGCTCTCGCAGAAGCAGGTGCGATTCGAGCGGATGATCGGCGACGCCGCCTCGTACCGAACGCACCGCAGTGGCGCGGTGACCGTGACCCTCCACGCCGGTGGCGCCATGCGCATCGAGCCCTATCTCTCCCCGGCGTCGTCATCGTCGTCATTGGCATCGAACCGGATTCCGGCGCAAAAGACGACCTGGTGATTCAGCCCGCCGCGGCCTTGTCGCGGCGGTGGACGGTTTTCTGCTATGCCCCTGGCGGCGCCAGGCTCTGGGTTTTTGAGGGGAGACGCCGCTTACGTCCGAGAGAATGCCGCCCCACGACGCTGCCACGCCCGCAGAAGCCACCGACACACACGCTACCAAAGCACCCCCATCTTCCCGCCGATACGGTCGGTACGATCCGTGGATTCGTTGCAGACCCGTTGTCATGTCATATCGCGAGGTAAGGATGTTTCGGAAGTCGCTGTTGCTGCTCGGCGTGCTCGTGTTGTTTGGCGCCCAGTTGTTTCCCGTCCAGGCGGCGCATGGACAGATGGGACTGCTCTCGGCATTGCAGACGCAGGAGCCGCGTGAGTCGGCCGAGCCCGCCTCCCCGGTCCTCGACGCCGTCCCCGACGCCGGGCGAGGGACCGCTTCCACGCAGCCGACGACCCAGCCGGCCGTCACCTCCCTCGGCGACGTCGATTTAGGCGAGATTGACCTGATCAAGGTCTTTAAAGGCGAGAAGGCCCTCGCCGCTGAGCAGGTGCTGCAGCTCGGATACTGGCTGGACTTCGCCAAGGATTTTATCTTCGCCATCGTGAAGTTCGTCCCACGGCTGTTCGTGGCGGTGTTCCTGTTCGGCGTGTTCTGGGTGATCTACCGCTTCGTCCGCCGCGTGCTGATCGGGGGCATGGCCAAGGCGGGCGTCGACCAGTCGATCCGGGACATGCTCGGAAGCCTGCTGAAGTGGTCGATCCTCGGGTTCGGCCTCGTCATCGCGGGCAACCAGGTCGGGATTCAGATCGCGGCGCTGCTGACGGGCGTGTCGATCGTCGGGCTGGCCATCGGATTTGCCGCGCAGGAAACGCTGTCAAACTTCATCGCCGGCGTCGTGATCTTCTGGGACCGGCCGTTCAAGGTGGGGGACTGGATCGAGATCGAGGGCACCTTCGCGCAGGTGCAGCGGGTGACGTTCCGCTCGACGCGCATGCTCAACGGGGACGGCGAGACGATCATCTTCCCGAACACCACGATGCTCTCGAGCAAGCTGTCCAACCACACGACCAACCCGAAGAATCGCGTGACGGTGGAAATCGGCATCGCGTACAAGGAATCGATCGACGACGCCCGCGCAGTGCTGCTGGGGCTCGTGCGGGGCGATTCGCGGATCTGTGCCGAGCCGGCACCGGTCGTGGTCGTGAAGGAGTGCGCCGACAGCAGCGTCAACCTGATGCTGAGGTTCTGGATCGAGGACGAGTCGATCGAATTCCTGATCCGGTTTGAGTACATCGAGAAGGCCAAGAAGGCGCTGGACGCGGCAGGCATTCAGATCCCGTTCCCGCACATGCAGCTGTTCGTCGAGCAGCTCCCGTCGGCGGGGGAGGCGGTGGTGCGGGCGGCGGCCTGAGTCGGTCAGCGGGGCAGGAAGGCTGTCCCGTTTGCCATCTGCCTTACAAACCGACGCGCGGGAGAAGCAATTTGTGAAGCGGTATCGGAAATCTCGACTTCCTGAAAGCCGCGTTTGCCGTATAGTTTTCGTCGCTCCGGCCAGAGCCCGGTGGAGTCACATTTCCGATTCTGAGACACTGCAATGACCACGACGCCCGACTGGCAAGACGAAGACGACCTTCCCCTTTCCGGCGGCGCAGGTGCCGCCGGGGACGGCGGGGGCTGGTTGCGCTCCGTTCGCGGGCGAATCATGCTCGTGACGCTGATCGGGGCGGTGTTCTGGTCTGCGTTCGCGTGGGGGGTCGCGCCGTCGATCATCCGAAGCGGCTACGAGGGCACGAGCATCGGCCTGATCAACGGCGCGTTTGATCACCGGCACGAGTACCCCTACGAGCACTACTGGACGAAATTTTCAGACCGGGCGGCGCTGGCGCTGGGGTGCTGGGTGGCGCTGGGAGCGTTGACCCTGGTGTTCGACACGCGCGGCTTCGCCAAACGGTTCGTGCCTCCGGCCACGCCGGGCACGATCGGCGTCATCCGCATACTCGTCTCGCTGCTGGGCATTTTTTACGTCACAATATGGGACGACCTGCCCGCGCTGGCGCACCTGCCCGTCCAGATGCGCAAGCCCATGGGATCCCTCGGGTTTTTCTACCAGATCCCCGGTTTCGCGGCGATGGTGGCAAGCGAAAACGCGCTGCGCGCGTTTCGCGCGATTCTCGTCGGTCTGTTCACGCTCTCGGCGCTGGGGCTGGGAACGCGGTTCGTCCTGCCGCTGGCGTCCATCGGCTTCCTCGCGTTCGGGGGGCTTGTGCGCTCGTACCAGTGGTACTACCACAACGGATTGATCCCCTGGTACATCCTCACCGTCATGATCTTCATGCCGGTCGGCGACGGTTGGTCGCTTGATCGGATGATTCGCATCTGGCGCGGCAAGCCCGTTGCGCCCAGCGATCTGCCGACGATGCGCTACGGCTGGGCGCGCTACGTCATCTGGATGTGCGTCGCCATTCCCTACGTCGAGGCCGGCGCCAGCAAGCTGCGCAACACGGGGCTTGACTGGTGGCACGCGCACAACATGCGGCAGATGCTGTCCGCCGATTCGCTCAAACCGAACACGGAAAAGGACAACCTGACGCTGATGCTCGACGAAGCGCCCGACTGGATCTTCGCCGGCCTGGGGCTGGCGGGCGTGGGGGGCGAGCTGCTCATGGGGCTGGTGCTGTTCTCCGCCACGGCACGGGTGATCATGCCCGCGGTGATGGTTTCCATGCATTTGGGCATCAAGCTGTTCCAGGGCATCCTGTTCCTGGATCTCATGATCCTCCAGAGCACGTTTTACGACTGGGGCAAGCTGCGCCGATGGGTCGGGGGGCGCATCGCCCGGGCGCGAGGAACGATCGAGGTGACGTTCGACGATCGATCCGCGCGCGCCCGCCGCTCCGTCGCGATCCTCCGTGGGCTCGACCTGTTCGAGCGGTTGCGTTTCACCCCCGCGTCCGACATCGCGCACGACACGATCGCCGTCGTTCAACCGACGCCCCTTCATGGTTTCGCAGCGGTCAAAAAACTCGCATGGTCGCTGCCCGCGCTGTGGCTCGTCGCGCCGCTGCTGCAACTGGCGCCGTCGCGAAGCCGGTCGCGGGGTCCGTTCGATGAGTCGACGACAACGATCATGCCCACCGGTTACGTCGCCCCTGCGCCCACCTCGTCCCTGCTTCGGCCGGCGGGGATTGCGCTGCTCACCGTCGTCCTCGCCGCCGCCTGGTATCAGCGGCTGGAGTGGTTCCCGCTCACCGGGATGCAGATGTACTCCACGCCGCGCAGCGCGCACGCCAGGCAGTACATCGACCACATCAAGGTCTACGCCACCGACGTGTCAGGCCACACCTGGTCCGCGAACCTGGGCCGCATGAGCGGCGTCGCCCGCTACTGGCGTGTCGTCGAGGACGGCTTCAAGTCCCCCAAACAGTGCGACACCGCCGAGAAGTTTATCGTTTCGGCGGCCGAGAAGTTCAACCGCACCGCGCCCCCTGGGAAGCGCGTCGCGCAGATGCGCGTCGAGCAGTGGCGCTGGGACTACGTCAACCACCCCGGCGACGAAAACCGCGGCGTGCCGGTGGCGGAGATTGTCGTGCCCGTCCCCCGGTCTGTGGCAACGGACGGTCCCCAGGTTCCGGTCAGCGCTCCGGTCAGCGTTCTCACGCCCAGCCATCGCGCCCCCGTCTCTCGGGCACGGGCGGCTGGGTGAGACGACGATCCACCAACGCCCGGCGGCGACTGCTTCGACGACGGATCGCTCGTCGCCGCGACAGCGAGGGAGATGCAAAACGGGGACGCAGCTAGACGAAAAACGGGGACGCAGCGGAACGCAGCTCGTTATTTTGAAACCAGGATTCGTGTCGATTCGTGTTCTTCTGCTCTTTCAAATTCCAGGCAACAACTCAGCCGGCGGAGTCTTCGTCCCCGCTGATGATCTTGGGAACCTTGAAGAACGGACCGTCGGCGTCGGGGGCGTTTTGGAGGATCTTGTCCAGCGGGAGCGCGGGGCCGGGGACGTCTTCGCGGAGGACGTTGTGCAGCGGCAGCGCGTGGGCGAGCGGGTCGATGCCGGTCATGTCGACCTGAGCAATTTTATTCACGTACCCGAAGATCGAGTCGAGTTGACCCGCCAATCGCTCAAGATGGGGTTCGTCGAGGGAGAGGCGCGCGAGCGTCGCGACTTTTTTAATGTCGGCGGGGGTGATGGAGTTGGACTGGGGCATGGGCGTGGGTTGTAGCAGAAAGACCATGCCCGCTGAAGCGGGCACGCCGAGTCACAGACGAAAAACGCCCGCGCCGGGGCGGCGCGGGCGCGGGTTCTATTTGGGATAGGGCAAGCGGGGCTTACGCCGCTGCTGCCGCGGCGGGTTCGCGCTTGCGGCGGACGGGTTTCACGACCATCCCGTTGCGAATGGCCTTGGCGCTGACCTTGATGCGGACGATCCGACCATCGACGAGGGCGCGGACCTTCTGGATGTTCGGCTTGAACTTACGGGCCGTGATGCCGGTCACCTTCGTCCCGACGCCGCCGAGGTACTTCGCCTTGCCGCGGTGCGTGATCTGGTTGCCGAAGCTCGTCTTCTTACCGGTAAAATAGCAAACGCGTGGCATAACTCGACCTCTGCACGGGGAATCTCCCCCGCGAAACGAGGGCGGAGCACTCTATCAGCGCCCTCCCCCCGTTTCAAGCGCGCAGACGCTCAAATTGCGGGAGTGCGTTTGAAGTCGCTTGACGGTTTCGCAGGCCGATCCGCGTTCTGATCTGCGAAACCGCCAAGCGGGGGTGGGGCGTTCTTTCTCGGTCACTGCCCGACCCGCGTGCTCAGGACCGGGAACTGCTTGCGCTCCTGCTCTTTGGCGATGATGATCGTGGGTTTGACGAGGATCAGGAGCACTTGTTCGTCCTTGGCCGTCGAGCGATTGGTGAAGAGGCGCTTGAGGAACGGGATCTTGGAGAGGACGGGGACGCCGGCCTCGCGTTCGATCTCCCCGGCGAGGGTCTGCCCGCCGAGCAGGAGCGTACCCCCGTCGGGAACGACGACGGTGGTGCGAACAAGCGTCTTTTCCACGATGGGCTGCTGCACGGTCGCCGTGGCGATGCCCGTGCCGGCGGGCCCAATGTCGTCGTCGTCGTCGCCCGTGGTCTGGGCGGCGCTTTGGACGGTGAACGTCGAGAGAGAGGCCAACCGGGAGAGCGTGGGCCGCAGCGTAAGCGTCACGTATTTGCGGTCGGCGCTGACCGTGCCCTGCACGTCGAGCAGGATGCCCGACTCGATGATGGAGATCGTGGGGTCAAAGCCCACCGACCGGGTGCCGACGACGGGTTCGAGGTCGCTGACGTAGGCGGTCTGGGTGGAGACGACGACGTACCCGCGTTGCCCGTTGCTGAGCGTGACGCGGGGGGCGGTGACGACGGTCGAGTTCGACTGCGCCTGCGTGGCGCGGACGAGGAACTGGACGGCGAAGTTGTCGAGGTACGTGCCGGTCAACCCCAGCGCGCCGATGCCGGTCGAGAGCGGGTCATCGGGATCCTGGCTGCCCGGGGAGATCTGCCCGATCGAGCCGGGGATGCCGGTCAGCGGGTTGGTGGTGAACAGCAGCGAGTTATTGCTGACCGGGATCGGCCCGAGCTTGTCGTCGGCGTCGGCGTCGTTGTTGAAGACGAAGTCGACATCGACGCCGATGTCCTCAAGGAAGTTCCGCTGTACGGTGAGGAAGCGGGCCTCGACGGTGATCTGGATCGACTGGCTCTCGCGGAGCTGTTCGAGCAGCCCCTGCAAGGCGCGGTGGTTTTCGGGGGTCTGGTTGACGATCAGGTTTCCGCCGAGCACGCGGATGGAGCCGACGGACCCGCCGGCCTCGCGCCAGCTATCGGGACTGACCGTTTCCTGAATCAGTTCGGTGATCTCGGTGATCAGCGCCGTGCGCTGGTTGTCCTGCCCCTCTCCCCCGAGCTGGCCACCGCCGAAGAGGCTCTGCCCCGAGCCGCCGCCCCCCCCCCCGCTGCCGCTGGCCTGGCTGCTCTGGAGCCGGAAGTTGGGCGCGTCGATAAAGTCGGGAACCTCAATGATCAGGTCGCGGATGTCGTACACGCGGGTGAGCGTGTTGCGGGCGAGGTCGGTCTCGGTCGAAATCGTGATGACGCCCTCGTCAATCGTGTACCCGAGGGTGACCATGCCCCCCCCGACGTCGGCGAGAATCGTGTCCAGCGCTTTGGAGAATTTCACGTCACGGAGGCGGGCGGTGACCGGCGCGGCGCGGTCGACGCCTTCGGACTCCAGGGCGCGCCAGTTGACGAAGATGTTGGCGTTTGTGAGGTCGCGCAGCGCGTCGATGACGTCGGTGAAGGGGATGTTGTCGAGCTTCAGCTCAGGCAGCCGGCGCTCGAGCAGCAACGTCGTCGCCTGATCGGCGCTGCTCCCGCCCAGCTCCGTCGCCGTCGTCTGCTCGCGCAGCTCGGCGATGTCGGGCCAGTTCTCCGGGTAGCGGAGGATGTCGTCGTACGGGATCTTCATCTCTTCCGCGGCGTTGAGCTGGTTCGTGAGCTGGCGGCCGTGTTCTTCACGGTAGCGGCGCTGCTCCTGGAACATTGCCTTGTCTTCGACCAGCGGACGGACGCCGGTGGCGTAGTCGTTCGTCGGCTGGAGCACGAGGATCTGATCGATGACGCCCAAAGCCTCTTCGTAGCGTGTCTCGTTGACGAGGCGATTGGCGATGACCATGAGGTCGGCGACCGTGCTTTGGCGATCTTCGATTTCGCGCCGGCGGGCGATCTCGATCTCGGTCTGGATGCGGGTGGCCTCGTCGGCAGTCTGCTGGGCGCGGTACTCGGCGGCCGCGGAGTTCACGGCCAGCTGCGTCTCGTCAATGCGCGCGCGGAAGCTTCGGTTTTGCTGCTCGGTGAAGATGTTCGGGTTCAGGTTCGCCGCGGCCCGGGCGCGTTCGACGGCGGCCTGGGCGGCCGTGAAGTCGCGGTTGCCGATGGCCTGGCGGGCGTTGGCGAGTTCGGCGTTAATCGTGTACTCGGTCTGCTGCTGCTCGATCGCCAGGGCTTGCGCCCGCTGATCGAGCAGCCCCCCGCCGCCCCCGCGACCGGTCAGGGCGGACATCTCACGCGCCCCGACGGCGGCCTGCTGGTTGTTCGGATCCAGCAACTGGGCGCGGGTGTACAGGTCCAGCGCGTCGCCATAGCGCTGCGCCTGCTGCGCGGCGCGGGCCTGCTCGACAAGCGTGCGGGCTTCGGCGGCGTTCTGCTCGGCGCGGATCCGGTCGAGTTGCGCGGTCGATTCCAGCTCCTGCTGCGGGGACACGGGCGCTGCCGACTCGGCGGGCGCCGCGGGCTCGGCGGGCGGGGACGGTTCAGCGGGCGCCTCGCTCGGCGTCGTCTGCGCGACCGTGCGGACCGCTTCCGATTCATCCCCCGTGGATTCATCCCCCGCGGCCGGCGAAGCCTCGGGCGCGCCCGATGCCGACGGCTGACGGGACGCATTCGCCTGCGCCATCATTTCAGCGCGGCGCGTCGCACGGCGGGCGTCGGCCTGCTCCTTGCGGTCCATCCGCCCAAGGATTTCCGACGGCTTGTCCTCGAACAACCCCGGACGATAACCCGCCTCGCGGGCGAGCTCGAGGTTCTTGCGGGCTTCGATCCAGTCACCCTCGCGATACTGCTCGCGTCCACGGAGATACGCGCGGCGGGCGTTGACCGTCGTGCCGCGGACCGTTTCCTCAGCCCGCGCCCCATCCGCGGGCGCGGCAGTGTCGGCAAGGGCGTCGGCAGTGTCGGCAAGGGCGGCGTCGGCGTCGGCGGCATCGTCGGGTGCGGGCGCTTCAGCGGCGTCGGCGACGGCGTCGCCCGATGCGCCGTCCGTCTCGCCCGACTGCGCCGCAGCCGGGCCGATCTGCCGGTTGATGTCGTTGATGTAGTCCGACGGCGACTTCTGGAACGCGCCGGCCCGGTACCCGTTCTCCGCCAGCGACGCAAACGTCGTCCGCGCCTCGGCCAACTCCCCGCGCTTGTACTGCGCCACCGCCTGCCCGTACTCCCGCTTCATCTCCCCGGCCATGCGCTGGCGCATCGACTCGGCCAGCGCCATCTGCTCGCGGGCCTTGTTCTGCGTACCCTGGTCGGCGTACTGATTCTCGGCCGCGTCCTTGAAGTGTTCGGCGGCGGCGCCGGGCTTGTTGGCGTTGAGGTCGGCCTGCCCCTGCTCGAAAGACGCGCGGGCGGCGCGGCGCCCGGCGGGGGCGGCTGCGGCCTTGCCCCGCCCGTCCGCCA
>JBBSLV010000084.1:0-11680 GCA_038233535.1 Tepidisphaerales bacterium
GCGCGGACATGGAGCAGTTGATGCGGAATGTCAGTCGTTACCTCGCCACGCGCAACGCGCGCACCCGTGCGGCTTTGCGGAAAGCCGCGTGACATGCGACTATGGATACACGAATCGCGCACGGTTATTTAGGGGAAGCGCAACGTGATCCGCCGCCTCCTCCGCTCATTCCGTTACGCTTTCGCAGGACTGTTTTTCCTCTTCCGCACGCAGGGGAACGCGCGGATCGAGCTGTTCATCGGGCTGGGCGCGTTCACCGTCGCGTGGTGGGTGGGCATCAGCCGGGCGGAGTGGGGCGTGCTCGTGCTGACGAGCTGCTGCGTGATCATCCTCGAAGGACTCAACACTGCGATCGAAGCGGCGGTCGATCTCGCGTCACCCGACGTGCATCCGCTGGCAAAGAGCGCGAAGGACGTGGCGGCGGGGATGGTGCTGGTCGCCGCGATCGCGTCGGTTGCCGTGGGTTTGATCATCCTCGGCCCGCCGCTGTGGGCGAAGGTGGTCGTGCGCTGACTGCGAAACCGCAAGCGACTCACTACCGCCGCGGCGGCATCGGCGTCGCTTCCGGTTTCGAGGTCTGATCATCCCACCTGCGCGAGCGGCAACGTATCCCCGAACTCTTCCAGCAGCGCGATGCGCAGACCCCGATGCGCCGGCGCCGATAGCTTCGGGTCGCGCTCCAGAATCCCCAGCGCATCCTCCCGCGCCAGTTGCAGCAGCGCCAATTCCTGCGTCAGGTCCGCCATCTTGAATTCCGGCAACCCGTGTTGGCGCGTGCCGAAAAACTGCCCCGGCCCGCGCAATTGCAGATCCAGCTCCGCGATTTCGAACCCGTCGGTGGTCCGCGTCATCGCCTTCAGCCGGGCCTCGGCGTTTTCCGTCGGTGCGTCGCTCAACAGCAGGCAGTACGACGGGTGCTCCCCGCGCCCGACGCGCCCGCGAAGCTGGTGGAGCTGGCTGAGCCCGAACCGGTCCGCGCTGTCGATCAGCATGACCGTCGCGTTGGGCACATCGATGCCCACCTCGATTACCGTCGTTGCGATCAGCACGTCGATCTCGCGCGATCGGAACAGCGCCATCGCCTGCTGCTTGTCGTCAGCCGACATCTGCCCGTGCAGCGGCGCCAGGCGCAGCCCGCGGAGCGGCCCGTCGCTCAAGCGCTTCAGCTCCTTCGCAACGGATTTCACGTCCTCATCCAGCCCGTCGCCTTCGACCTGCGGGACCACCACGTACGCCTGCCGACCCGCGTCGATCTCCTTGCGCACGAACTCGTACGCCTTCCCGGCGTCCCTTGGCCTGATCCACCGCGTCTCGATGGGTTGCCGGCCCGGCGGAAGCTCGTCGATCACGCTGACGTCGAAGTCGGCGAAGTATGACAGCGCCAGCGTCCGCGGGATCGGAGTGGCCGTCATCACGAGGTAGTGTGGCGACAACCCCTTGCTCTTGAGGGTCGCGCGCTGGCGGACGCCGAGCTTGTGCTGCTCGTCGACCACGACCAGCCCGAGGTTCGCGAAGTCCACGTCCTCCTGGATCAGCGCCTGCGTCCCGACGGCCAGGTGTACCTTGCCGTCGGCGAGATCCTTCCGGATCGTCGCCCGCCCCTGCCGCTTGGTGCGGCTCGTGTACAGCTCGATGACGACGCTGGAGTCGCGCAGGAAGTTCTTCAGCGTGAGGAAATGCTGCTCGGCCAGGACTTCGGTCGGCGCCAGCAGCGCCGACTGCATCTTGTTCGCGACGGCGACGAGCATCGCATACAGCGCGACGGCCGTCTTGCCGCTGCCGACATCCCCCTGGAGCAGCCGGTTCATCGGGCGCCCGCCTTGCAGATCATTGAGGATCTCGTACGTCGCCTGCTCCTGGGCGCCGGTCATGGCGAAGGGGAACCGGTGGCGGATGCGCTCGTCGAGCAGCTTGTCGATGCGCAGGACCGGCGCCGTCAGCCGGCCGTCACGCAGCCGCTTGCTGATGCCCAATCCCAGCTGCATCAGCATCAACTCGTCGTAAACGAGTCGGCGGCGCGCCCGCTGCGCCTCGCCCATGTTGGCGGGGCGGTGAATCAATCGGTACGCGTCGCGCCGGCCGATGACTTTGCGCTTCGCGAGCAGGGCCGGCTCGAACCACTCCTCGATGGTCGCCAGCGCTTCGTCGAGATTCCCTTCGACGATCATTCCGATGTTGTCGCTGCTCAGCCCCGCGGTGGCCGGGTAAATCGGGCGGAACCTTTCCTCTTCAATGCGGGCTGTCTCATCATCAACGACCTGCCACTTCGGGTTGCTCATCTGCGGGATGTTCCGGAAATACTTCACGCGCCCCTGCACGCGGATCAGGATGCCCGGGTGGATGCGCTGCCGCAGGTACGCGGCATTGAACCAGACCAGCGCGAGCTTCTCCGAGCCGTCATCAATGGTCGCCTCGAAGCGGGCCTTGCCTCGCCCCGTGATGAAATTGACGGCGATCACCGTGCCGCGAACGGTCTGAACCTGCTCGGGCACGAGGCGCGAGATCGGCAGCTCGCTCGACTCGAATTGGTAGGTGCGCGGGAAATATTCGACGAGATCGCGGAGGGTGTTGACGCCCAGCGCCTTGAACCGCTTCGCGCGGCTTGTCCCGACGCCTTCGAGGTCTTGAATCAGACGCGGCGGGGCGGCGGTGGTGGAGGGCATGGGATTAAAGGGATGAGGGGCAAGGGGCAAGGGGCGAGAAAATGGACTCCGCGTCTAGTCGCCCCCTCGCCCCTCTCCCTATTCATCACCCTTCGCCCATCCCTCGTGGCCGACGAGTTTGACGAATCGGCAGGGGCAGACTTCCGTCGTCTCGAGCTTCTCCCCCTTGCGGCGCACGGTCATCAGCATTTGCTGGTCTTCCGGGCCGACGGGCAGAACCGCGAGCCCACCGTCGGTCAACTGGCTTAGCAGCAGCTCCTTCGGAAGCGCCGGGGCGCCGGCGGCGACGAGGATCCGGTCGAACGGCCCCGCCTCCGGCCAGCCGAGCGTGCCGTCGGCGTGGCGGAAGTGAACGTTGCGGATGTTCATGTCCATCAGCCGGCTCCACGCCTCGTCGAGCAGCGGTTTGACGCGCTCGATCGAGTACACGTCGCCGGCGAGCTTCGCGAGGATGGCGGTCTGATACCCGCTGCCCGTGCCGATCTCCAGAACTTTGTGACTCGGCTGCGCGTCGAGCCGCTCGGTCATCAGCGCGACCATGTACGGCTGGCTGATCGTCTGCCCGTGCCCGATGGGCGCGGCGCGGTCGGCGAACGCTTCGGTGGCGCTTTCCGTCGCGAAGAACTTATCCCGCGGCACGGCGCGCAGCGCGTTGAGCACGCGCTCGTCGCGGATGCCGCGATCGATCACCTGCCGGCGGATCATCTCTTCCTGCGGACTCGATTCTTTTACGTCATTCATCACGCCACCATTGTAGCCGCAGCGCCGATTAAAGTTGAAGCATGATTGACCCGCGCGAGGCAGGTCATCGAAGAGCTCGGTCGCCGGGCCCAACCGTTCCACGTTTGCCGGGCTTGGGCGCCGGTCATAAACTTCGCGGCTCGATGTCCATCCCCGATGAAAATACGCGCCGGCTTCGCGCGCTCGACCGGCAGCACGTCTGGCACCCGTTCACGCACATGAAGCTGTGGCAGGGCGACGAGCCGCTTGTCATCACCGCCGCCGACGGGATGCACCTGATCGACTCCGACGGCAATCGTTACCTCGACGGCGTGTCGTCGCTGTGGTGCAACGTGCACGGGCACCGCGTGCCGGAGATCGACGACGCCATCCGCGCGCAACTCGACAAGGTCGCGCATACGACCATGCTCGGGCTCGCGAGCGAGCCGGCGATTCTGCTCGCGGATCGGTTGATGAAGCTCGTCCCGCCGGGGCTGACAAAGGTGTTCTACAGCGACGCCGGCGCGACGGCGACGGAGATCGCATTCAAGCTGGCGGCGCAGTACTGGTACAACGTCGGACGGCCGGAGAAGAGCGAGTTCGTAGGGTTCAGTGAGGCGTATCACGGCGACACGGTCGGCGCGATGTCGGTGGGGCGGACGACGGCGTTTCACAAGCCGTACTTCCCGATGCTTTTCAAGGCGCACTTCGCGCCCACGCCGTTCGTCTATCGCTTCGATGCCCCTCTTCCTGATGCCCGCTGGCGGGAGCCGCGGGGTGTTTCCGAAGGCGCCGGGGCTTCCGCCGCCGGCTATCAGGAGGAGGTGAAGCGATTTTGCCTGATGGCGCTGGACGTGCTGCTCGCGGAGAACCACGCGCGCCTCGCCGCCGTGTGCATTGAGCCGATCGTTCAGGGGGCGGCGGGGATGATCGTTCACCCGGATGGATTTCTACGCGGCGTGCGCGAGCTGTGCACGAAGTACGACGTGCTGCTGATCGCGGATGAAGTGGCGGTGGGGTTCGGTCGAACAGGCACGATGTTCGGTTGCGAGCACGAGAACGTCTCACCCGACCTGATGTGCGTCGCCAAGGGCATCACCGGCGGGTATCTGCCGCTGGCGGCGACGTTCGCGACCCAGCGGATCTTCGACTCCTTTCTGGGCGAGCCGTGGGAGGGCAAGACGTTTTTCCACGGCCACACGTACACCGGGAACCCGCTCGCGTGCGCCGCGGCCCTCGCGTCACTCGGTTTGTTCGAGAAACATGACCTGCTCGCCGACGTGCAGCGCAAAGCCGACGCGCTGGCGACGATGCTCGCGCCGCTGGCCGACCTCCCGCACGTCGGTGACATTCGGCAGAAGGGGTTGATGGTCGGCATTGAGCTTGTCGCGGACAAGACAACGCGCCAACGGTTCGACCCCAAGCGCCGCCTTGGCGCCGAAGTGTGCGCCAAGGTCCGCCGCCACGGCGTCATCATCCGCCCGCTGGGCGACGTGATCGTGCTCATGCCCCCGCTGGCGATGCCGGTCGAGGATCTTCGGCGAATCGTCGAGGCCGTGAGGCTGGAGGTTCAGACGGTGACGCCGGCGTGAGATCTAAGCTGCGTGGATCGCGGGGAAAATGCCGGCCACGGAACATGAAAATCCCTCGAGCGCATCGCGCCCGGTGAGCGTTTGCCCGGCATCGAGCGACAGGATCGGTTGGCTCTTGCGATGGAGGTGCACCGTTCGCGTGTTCGGATAGACGACCCACACTTCGCCGAAATTGTGCCCCAGGTAGAGCGCGACCTTCTCTTCGACATCGTACGCCAAGTCGTTGGGCGACACGACCTCGACCGCCAGGTCCGCCGGGATCTCGATTGACCCTTGGGGGATTCGCTCACCGGGCAACCTGCCCCGGCGGATGAATGAACCGTCTGGACGTCGGCCCGTATTGGGATCGCCGAAGCAGCGATAGGTAGACGAAGCCCCAAAAACATACCCCGCGTTACGTTCCTCGACAAAGACGTTCAGGCGGGTGATCAGCTTCACGGCCACGTAATCCGACAGCGCTTCCATCGGGTCTCCCCCTGCTCCGTGTTTTTCGCCCAGGACGCCCTCAATCAATTCATAGCCCGCCGAGTCCGGCATCACCAGGAACTCGTCGATCGTCATGAGCTTGGGTTCAATGGCGAGCGTCATGGCAGAGCCTCCTTGAAACAAAGTGTAGCTTTGAGCGCGCAATGCGTCCAACGGTCCATGTGTTCGTTGCCGTCACTTGATGCTTTCACCAACATGCTTCCTCCAATTCCTGTTCCGCAACTTTGTCGCGGGCGATGTGTTTAGCGGCAACGGCGGGGGAGCATACACTCATCTCATGCTTCGTTCGCCCTCCATCCCCGGCCTGCTCGTCACCGGCACGGACACGGGCATCGGCAAAACCGTCATCGCCGGTGCGATCGCCGACTGGTTTCGGCGGCAGGGGAAGCGCGTGGCCGTGTGCAAGCCGGCGGGCAGCGGGTGCGTGCGGCGGCGGGAGGGAGTGGTTAGCGAAGACGCGGAGTTTCTGGCGCATTGTGCGGACTCGCCGCACCCGCTCGATCTGATCTGCCCGGTGCGCTACGCCGAGCCGCTCGCGCCGGCCATCGCGGCTGAGCGCGCGACCGAGCCGCTGGAGTGGCAAACCATCAACCGCGCGATCGAAATAATGACCGAAAGCAGCGACGTGCTGATCGTCGAAGGGGTCGGCGGGCTGATGGTGCCGATGGACCCGAAACACACGTTCCTCGACGTCGCGCGATGGTTGAAACTGCCCACAATCGTCGTCGCCCGGCCGAACCTGGGGACCATCAACCACACGCTGCTGACGGTCAACGCGTTGCGCGGCGCGGGGGTGAGCGTCGCGGGGGTGGTGATCAATCGCTACCCCGCCCAAACCGCCGACGTTGCGGCCGAGACGAACCCGCGGGCGATCGAGAAATGGGGGAAGGCGCCCGTGCTGTGCATCGTGCCCGATGTGCCGGCGGGGGTGAACGACCGGCTGCACGCGGACATCGTCGCGGCGGTGGGGACGGTGGACTGGTCGCGGTTGGTCCGCTAAGCCGCAAGCGGCTAACATGCCGTCGAAAGCCACAACGATGCACGCTTCTCCCCAATCACGAATCGCAACTCGGAAATCGGCAATCCCCCTCGAGCCTTTCGTCAAGCTTGCGGACCCTTCGTCCTACGTCGCCTGCGCCTGGGATCTCACGGCCGACCTGGCGGCACGGCGCCATTGGGTGGACTTCTTCAAGCGGCACATCCGCACGATCCTGAAGCTCGGACATGAAGCGGGCATGAGCCGCGGGCGGGTGGCGGAGGAGATGACCCGCGCCGTCGAGGCGTGCGGCGTGGAGTTCGATGCGACGTTTGATGCGCTGGTCGCGCAGGAAACGTGCGACGAGCGGTTGACGATCCTCGCGCTGGACGCGCGCCGCGATGCGCTGCTCCAGAAGCACGGCTTTCAAGACGCCTTTATCGACCTCAAAAACCGTGAGAACGAGAGAATGCTCCCCCTGCTCCCGCGCGTGTGCCGGCAGATCGACGCGCTGACCGGGAGCGAGCAACTGCGGGCCGTCATCGAAGGCGTCTTCGCGGGCAACATCTTCGACATGGGGGCCGAGGCGACGGCCAAACAGTTTCTGGGTGATGACGCGCCCGACTTCTTTCAAACGCGCAGCAAGCTGCCGAATCGGCCGTGGCTCATCGACGATTTCGATCCGCTGGAGCGCCGCCTGCTCCACGAGCCGCCGTACCGCAAGGCGGTGTTCTTCATCGACAACGCGGGCAGCGATTTTCTCCTGGGCGCGCTCCCGATGATCCGCTGGCTCGCGCAGCGCGGGACGCCCGTCGTGCTTACCGCCAACGAGCGGCCGACGCTCAACGACATGACCATCCACGACGTGAACAGTTGGTGGCCGCGGATCGTGGAAATCGAGCCGTCGCTGCGCGACCTGCCCATCGAGCGCGTCAGCTCGGGAACGGGTGAGCCGCTGATCGACCTGATCAAAGTCTCACCTGAGCTGAACCATGCCGCGGCCGATGCGGATCTCGTCATTCTCGAAGGCATGGGGCGCGGCGTCGAGAGCAATCTCGACGCGCAGTTCGACTGTGATGCACTGAACCTGGCGATGCTGAAGGACGCGAACGTCGCGGGGCGGATCGGGGGGAAGCTGTACGACGTGGTGTGTCAGTTCAAGACGCCGCGCTGAATTTAGTACGGCGGAACCGGCAACTGATTGATCTCGCCTTGCGTGAGCGGGCCATGGGGTTGGAGTCGTGCATCGACGTAATCCCATTCGCGCAGGGCGGTGCCGTAGCCGCCGCCGTGTGCGAGGTTCGCGCCGCGACAGAGATTCGCGCCAGGCGCAGGCTCGTTCTCAACCAGCTTGAGCAACCTGGGGATCACCCAGCCGGGGATCTGCTCGGCGTCGCAGGGGTAGGCGTAGCCATAGAACATCAGGTGGCCGAGCAGCACGCGCTCGTGACCGCGAAAGCGCTCCATCAGCCGCTCCCAATCCATCTCGTGCCCGCGGGCGAGGATCAGATGGATCACGTCCCCGCCGTCGAAGCGGTCGCGATCCTGGACGAATGCCTTGCTCCAGAGCTGCTCCTCGGCGGGCGTGAGGCGCGAGGGGTAACCCAGGACGTCGCACGGGATGGCGTTGTTGATCCACGCGTCGTCGACGCGGCAGATGCCGTTGCCCGAGTTGTAGAGGATGTCCATGAATGCCTCGCCCGAAAGGGCCTTGGCGATCCAGAACGGATAGAAGTACTCGGTTTGATAGCCCGCGTCGGCGAGTATCTCCAGCGCCCGTTCGTGGTCCTGGGGCTTCATGAAGATATCGAGGTCTTTGGTGTTGCGCTGGATGCCTGTGTAGTATGCCATTGCGTACCCGCCGCCCACGACGTAGGGGACATTCGCCTCGTCCAGCGTGCGCAGCGCATCGCGATAAAACTGCTGCGTCGATGCGTCGGGCTCGACGGGGGTGACAGGCTCAATTGTGGTCACGCAGTGCCTCCCGGCGTTTCGCTGCAAATGCGGTGCCACTGCGCCGGCATCCTTATGTTCGAGTGTTCAGAACACGCACAACGGCACGCGCATTTCCTCCGGACTTAGCCCCGCATGTTGACCGATGTACGGCGCCGCCGGCGCGGCGCCGGGGAGACTCACCGTCGCATACGCCAGCGTCGCCCGACGGTACGGAATGGCGATGAAATCCCCGAACCGCAGGCGCACGCGTTCGGTCATTGGACCCGGCCCGAACAGCTCCAACCGCTCGGCCTCCTCCGTTTCCAGCAGGATCATCCGGTCCCCGTAGCGCGCGCCGAACAGGTCGACGAACGGTTCGTGCCGGTCGGGCTTCACATGAAAGATCGGCATGCGCGCGTCGCCCGTGGGGGGCACGCGGAGCATGGCGAGCATCGGATCGGCGTCGGTGACGAACGCCTGGTCGGATTTCAGCACGTCGATCAGCCCGTGGTCGGCGCTGACGACGACCCGCGCTCGGCCCCCCAGCGCCGCCGACATCCGGTCAAGCTCCGCGTCGATTTTCATCACGACCGTGACGACGTTCGGATGGTCCACGCCGACATGGTGGCAGATCGTGTCGATGTCCGGCAGGTACAGGTGCGTATAGGTCGGCGCTTTCGCGCCGTTCACGCGGGTGATGATCTCATCGACGGCGTGCGCGATGCTCCGGTAGCCGAGGCCGCTCGTGTGGCCGCGGGAGTAGCGGGCGTAGCTCGTGTCCGTGATCGGCGCCGGGAGCAGCGTGAGCGGCTGGTGGCTCATCCGCGGTTCCATCGCGGGCAGCGGGAACACGTCCTCGGGGCGCAGGCCGCGCTCGGTGAGCGGCTGCTTTGTGAACCGCTCGACGAACGGCAGCGGGATGATCGTGAGATCGAGATCGGGGAGGTGCGTGAACCATCCCGTCACGCCATGCCGGTTGGGGTAATTGGCGGTCGCCACGCTCGTCAGCGCGCACGCGGTGGTCGACGGGCACGTGGCGTTCAGCGTCATTTTGTAGTGACGGGCGAAAAACGAGTTCCGCGGCAGGCGCGCGAGCGTGTTCATCCCCAGCCCGTCGCACAGGACGAAGATGAGGTGGTCGGACGGTCCGATCACGTCAGCGATGCCGCGCGTCGGGGCGGAGGGTTCTACGTCGCGCACCCCGCTGAGCGTCGCCAAGGCGCGCACCAGGTGCACGACGTTGGGCTGCTCGTGCGCCGGACGGATGAGGAGGCCTTGATCGAAGAGGCGTTGGAGATCGGGTGTCACGGGTCGTATCCTATCGGACCTGCGGCAGGCGTGAGGGGGTGCAAAAACAGTTGACGGCGGGGGTTGGGCGTTCATTGACGCTCCAGAACAGCGCGCGTACCATCCGCGGCGCAACAGCGACACCTGAAGGAGAAGAATGGCGAATCTCGACAGCGAATCGATCGACCCGCGGCTGATTGCGTCGGCCGCGCAGCGGGCGGCGACGACGTCGCCGCGCCTTGCCGACGCCATCGGCGGGAGTGACTTTGGCATCATCCCAGGCCGCGGCCCCGTCGCAATGCCCGTGGCCATGCCCGGACCGCCCGGCGGCGGGGGATACAACCGCTACCGCGAGATGACCCTCGAGGAAATGCTCCTCGAAAACCGCGTCGTCTTCCTCGTCGGCGAGATCAACCACGTCTCCGCCTCCCGCGTCATCATGCAGATGCTCTACCTCCAGAGCGTCAAGCGCGACCAGGACATCAACTTCTACATCAACAGCCCCGGGGGCGTCGTCGACGACACGCTGGCCATGTACGACATCATGCGCTTCCTCACCTGTGACATCGCCACCTACTGCATCGGCCGGGCCGAGAGCGGCGGGGCGATCGTCTTCGCCGCAGGCAAGAAGGGCAAAAGATTCATCCTGCCCAACGCCAAGGTCATGATCCACCAGCCGTTCGGTGGCGTGTACGGGCAGACGGCCGACATCGAGATCCAGGCCGAGGAGATCCTCAAGACCAAGGACACGCTGATCAACATCCTGGCCAAGTGCACGGGCCAGACACCGGACAAGGTTCGCGAAGACAGCGAACGCGACCGGTTCTTCGACGCCCCGTCCGCCGTGAAGTACGGCATCTGTGACGAAGTGATCGGCGAAGAGAGCGACGATAAAATCGCCGAAGCCGCCGCGGACGCGACGAAGCCGAAGTGAGTTGCCAGTTGCCAATGAAAAGCAGCGGGCCCCTTTCTTTACTGGCAACTGGCAACTAACAACTGGCAACTTCCACAACAACTGGCAACTCCCATGAATCTCATCCCCATCGTCATCGAGAAGTCCGGCCGAGGCGAGCGCGCGTACGATATTTACTCGCGCCTGCTCAAGGACCGCATCATCCTGCTCAACGGGCCTGTCATGGACGACTCGGCTGGCGCGATTATCGCGCAGCTGCTGTTTCTCTCCAATGACGACCCGAAAACCGACATTCAGTTCTACATCAATTCGCCCGGCGGGAGCGTCAGCGCGGGGCTGGGCATCATCGACACCATGAAGTACCTCCGCTGCGACGTCGCCACGACGTGCATCGGCATGGCCGCTTCGATGGGCGCGTGTCTGCTCGCTGCCGGCACGAAGGGCAAGCGCAGCGTCCTCCCCAACAGCCAGGTCATGCTCCACCAGCCGCTGATCGGCGGCGTGCTTCAAGGCCCGGCGACGGACCTGGGCATCGAGGCCAAACACATGATTCGCCTCCGCGACCGGTTGTACAAATTGATGGCCGAGTACACGGGCAAGGACGCCGAGACCATCCACCGCGACTTCGACCGCAACAAGTGGCTGTTCTCGGAAGAAGCCGTCGAGTACGGCTGTGCCGATCGCGTCCTGGACCGCGCGCCCGACACCGAGAGCCGCCGTCTCCGCGAGGAAGCGGCGGACGAGGACGACAAGGACTAACACTCCCGCATTTCGCGGCGCGTGCGCAGCATCGCGGGTTTGGTCTCTCTCGCGAAAAAGTCGAACCCGCAGTGCTGCGCATGCGCCGCGAAATGTTGATCGCATGTCATTATTGAACTTCCCCATCCTCGCGGCGCTTGTCTTTGCGATCGCGGCGATCGTGGGATGCAGTTCGCCCAGCAAGCCGAACATCGAGCTGCGCAAGCAGAACGCGGGTTTGCGCGCGGACGTCGCGTCGCTCAAGATGGCGCACGAATCCGATGTAGCCACCATCCGCAGGCTCGAAGCCGGCGCCACGACCGTCCCCGTCCTGCCGCACGAACGTGTCAGCAAACTGTTCACCGCCCAC
>JBBSLV010000085.1:0-11625 GCA_038233535.1 Tepidisphaerales bacterium
ATGGATTGCAGCGTGTGCGTCATCTCATCGACGTCGGCTTCGGTGAACCGTATCGCACTGGATGGGCCGATCAGCTTGAAGGTCTCTGCCCAGTGTGCGACGCATCGGCTGATGTGGTTCTCCCGTTCGGGATGTCGTTCGCCGGTGGCCGGACCTTCGGGGGCTTCGACCATTGCCAGTGCAAGATCGCAGGCGAGATCGCCGTCGCCCTTGGCCTGCCTCAACGCAATGCGGGCGGCGGCAGAGTATCTCTGATGCTGCTTTTCAGCGGCGTCGAGGTAGATGTCGTGGTCCTTGCCCTTGACCTTGCCGATGTTGGCACTCGTGCTGGGCTTGGCCTTCGTCTCACTGGCGGCAATCTTGACCTTTGCCGCCGGTGCGGGGGCCAAGATTCGCAGGAGCTTCTCAACGCGAATGGTGTCGGGGCTGCCCGCGAACTCCCGGTAGGCCTCAATGCGGGTGGAACCACCATCTTCATCATTGGTCACGCCATGGAGCGGCATCGTGATCTGGTCGATGCCCGTGAGGATGTACGGTTCGAGGGTGGCGTCATAGGTCCAGTTGACGATCTTGCCGTTCTTGTCCGGCAGCCCCGCCCTCACCTTCCGCCAGTTGTAGTTTCGCCCCTCGGTCATGCTGCACCCTTGGGGGGTCTCATGATAGCGGTCGGACCTGAAGGCCGGATTCGCTTCGTAGCGGGCGAGGCGTCCGCCGACTTTATCAACGCCAGCGGGCAGCCCCTCATCCGTGCCGCCGAACTCGGCCTTCAAGAACTTCTGGAGGCGGCTGATGATCTCGTTGAATTGCTCGGGATCTGATTCACGCTGGACGCGGAACCGGATGTACTGGCCTTTGCCGTTGCGGCTGATCTCCGTGTACACCGGCCAGCCGAGCGTCGCGAACATCGCAACGATCTTGTCCGAGATCACCTTCGCGTAGGCGGCTGCCTCGGCTGGCTCATGCTCTTTCGAGGGGTCGATGTCGATGCAGAGTTCATGCTCATAGATCGGGTCGAGCGTGGTCGTGGTGGCATCCTCAATGGCGTTCCAGAGTTGCCAGTAGCGTGTCGGGTCGGCCTGCTTGCTCGTCGCGAGCAGTGCGTGCTGGATCGCCGCCCAGATGGGGACGGCCGCATCGATCTTGGCACCGAAGGTGTGTGCGTTGGCCGTGCCGGGTTCCGTTGTCAACAGTTTCCAGACCGTCGCGAGGGCCGGGGCGGGTTCATCATGTAAGCCGAGGCGTGCTTGAGGGTCCGCATCGGGAATCGCGGCCTCGAGCAATCCGCCGATTCGCACCGTGTCCCAGATCTCACGCTGGCGGTTGGCCATAGCGACGTGAAAGAACGGGCGGCTGCCGGTTGCGTGCTTTCGCAGCTTCGCGTCGTTCAGCTTGCGGGGGCTGCGTAGGCTGCGGGCGTGGTCGATCTGCTGGGGGGCCTGCTGCATCGGGTTAGCAAACCGCGGCCTCCACTTGCCGTCGATGTCCACGCCTTGGCCGAACACGGCGGAGGCCATGAGGCGGCTCTTGACGCTCCGTAGAAGCGTCAGGGCGGGGTTGAGGTTGGCGTTCTGCACCGACATAAAAAAAGCTCCCGGTCCTGCCAGAACCGGGAGCGAATGTCGGCTTTCGCCGGACCAACAATAGACTGTTTAGATCGCCCAGATTGCTCCGGAGCCTGAACTATTGTTGATTCACTCACACGGCTGGCAGCCGCGACCAGACACTCTTGAGATGTCTGATCGTGAGATAGTAATTCTGGCCGACCCCGGACTTGCTCATCGCAATTCCGAGAATTATTTGCGGCACCGGTCCGGCCTTGCGGATCACGTCTCTCCGGGAGTTCTATAACGGTCCGATGCGGTGAAAAGCTTTAGCGGGACACTCGACGGGAGTGGCGTTTGAGTGTTGCCCTGTTCGCGGTGCTGATAGGAGCCACGGAGCGGGGTGAGGATGCTGAAGATGCCTTCCGGCCCGTCTCGACGATCGCGACAGCGGGAGCACCTGAGCCCGGCTGCCGGCGGGCGTGTGGTTGACGAAGTGAAGACGCCCCACCGGGTGAGGGCAGGGCGTCGGCATGCGGATGGTTGCTCAGTTCAATCGCATGTCACGAATCCGTGCCGGTCGCCGTCGATGATGTGCTCGCGGATCGCATCGAGCAGGACATCGGTGGGCCGGTAGAACTCTCCGTCCCAAAGGTAGGCAGAGTCGATGTCCAGCCCGCAGACGAGATCGGTGATGTGGTCGATGCTGAGGTGGCTCGTCACGATGATCTTGTACCTCTGGCCGCGGCAAGCCCCGGCCAAGCCCGCGACCTCATCGCCGTTGCCGCCGTCGAAGATGATGATGACCGGCGACCTGATGTTTGGGTTGTCCGCCGGGTCTCTCGGCTTGGCCGGGTCGATGTTCGCGTAGAAGCCTCGACGCTCGATGCGGCCCCTCGGCAGCCGGTCGATGGGGGTGCGGATGTGGTTCATGATCTCACTTTCCTTTCTGGTAGAACTCGTCGTGGTAGCTCATGCCGCCACCGCCTTCGCCTGCTTCGTGTTCTTGGCTGCGACCTTGAACATCCCCGCGGCCTTCAGTTCCGTGTACATCTGCTTCTGGATCTGATTGAACCCGTCGAAGTCACGGGCACTCGTGTAGCTCTTCGCGAGTACCGAGGTCGGGGCGTGGCTGAGAGCAACCTGACCGAGGGCCTCACCACCGTGACGGGTCGCGTAGTCGCCGGTGAACTTCCGAAGGTACTTGAACGGGAGGGCCTCAGGCAGTCCCGCATTCTCCCGCTGCCGGGTCCAACTCTGCTGCACGGCGTCAGAGGTCCGGTTGTCGCCGTCGAAGGTAACGAGCGGGTTGCCCTCCTCGGTGTAGAACGCGAGGGGCGACTTCGGGTGCTTCTTGAACTCAGTCCGTAGGAGCGTGACCAACTCTGGCGGGAGCCAGAAGCGGCCCTCGATCTTTGTCTTGTTCCGCCAGTGGTGGAGGATGCCCGCGTCGAGGCCGAACTCGGCTTTGGTCAGCGACGCCAGTTCGATCTGCGTGCCGCCGCAGAAGAGGGCCGTGAGCATGACGGCCTTCTGGTGGGCCGTGCCGGCCTTGTAGAGCGTCACCAAATCCTTGACGGTGAACTGCTTGATCGTGCCGGCCTCCCGAAGCTCAGCAGGCGTCATCAGGTCCGACCGGCGGACCCGGAACAACCGGTTGAGCTTGCGGGGACCGACCCAGCCGCCGAAGCCCGACTCATCGAGCCAGTTGAAGCACGTCCTGATGTACCGGATCGTCGTCACGACCGTCTCGGGCCGAAGCGGCTTGCCCGTCGTCTTGCCGAGCGGACGTGACCTGAAGTGATCCACGAGGCTGTCGATCCAGCGGTGGTCGACCTCGGCGAGCGGGCAGTCCGGCCGCACGGCCTTCATCCGGTCGAGGATGAAGCGGGATTGACTGCGATGGGAAGGGGCGACCCGCTTCGTGTCGAGCATCTTGAGATAGGCGGTGATGCCGTCATACAGGCTCGGCGTTACGACCGCAGAGGAAGCGATGGTCGACGGGGCCGCAGCCTCCGGCATCGTCAGGGCGACCCGCTGCCGTTGTTCGGCGGCGTACCGATCGAAGAGGGCCGCGGTGTCCCGCATCCCACCGACGAAGTTCCGGAGGTACTGCACCTTCTGCTCGCCGAAGTCGCGGGCCTCTTTGATCATCTCAGGGGTCCAGTGGTGGCCGTTCCTCGTGATGGTCCTCGCCCACGTCGTCAGGAGGGCGTCGGCCCGGTGCTGGGCTTCGGTCTGGTTATGCCCGAGCCAGAACCGGGCGATGCTGCCGTCCGCGTGCTGGCCGACTGTGTAGCGATAGCCCTTCGCGTGCGGCTTCCCGACGTCAGGGAGAACGCCGAGCTTGCTGTTCCCGAGTTGTTCACGGAGCCGGTTGAGCGACTTGGTAGAGACGGTGTTCATGCCCGCCAGCTTATGGGCAGTATCCAGATTCTGCCAGAAAGTGGATACGTTGCTGGATACCGGGGCTGGTTTCAGAGATGAGTGAAACTGACGTAAGTCGTTGCCGGATAAAGAAAAGCGGGTGAAGGGACTCGAACCCTCAACAGCTAGCTTGGAAGGCTAGCGCTCTGCCATTGAGCTACACCCGCGAGGTCTGCGAAATCATAGCACTCCGCGCGACTTGTCGCCAATGTCGTTCGGGTGGTTCTTGTCCTCGATGAATGACCCCGCAAGTGAGTGTGCAAGAAACGCCCCGCAAGCGGGGGCGGCTAAACGAGGGGGTTAGTGCGCTTGCGCTCGAGAGCGGACCTTCGCTTTTGCCCTCGGGGTGCTCGCCGGCACGAACCCCGCTTCCGCCATTGCTTTCTGGTAGTCGTCGCGGGTGAGAAGTCCGGCCTCGACGAGAAACTGGCTGGGGATGGTTGGCTTGAAGCGGGCCGTCTTGCCCTTGGCGTAGTTGTCCTGACGTTTGGCGCACCACGTGACGCGGAGGAGCTTGCGGGCCCGGGTGAAGCCGACGTAGCAGAGCCGTCGCTCTTCATCCAAGCCGCGCTCCCCGCGGTCCTGCTGGGCCTTTTCGTGCGGGAGGATCTTGTGCTCCAGCCCGATCAGGTAGACGACCTCGAACTCCAGCCCCTTGCTCGCGTGCAGCGACATCAGCCGCACGGCGTTTTCTGTTTTGGCGTCGTCGCCGGAGGTGTAGAGCGAGATCGACTGGAGATAATCCTCGATCGTCGCCGCCCGCTCGCGCCGGGCGAACTCCGCGATGGCGTTGAGCAGTTCGTGCACGTTGCGGCTGCGGTCCTCGTACTTGCCCTTGTCGTCGTAGCGCGATTTGAGCCATTCGTCGTACCGGCTGCGCTCGAACAGCGCTGAGGCGACGGCGGGGGCGCTCATGCCGGACATGTCGAAGTCGAACACGCCGCGCGTCTCGCGGCAGGCGCGCAGGGCGGCGTCCGACAGCGGCTTGTCCTGCTCGTCGCGAATAAATTCGAGGCTTCGTTCCTGGAGCACAGTCAGCAGATCGAGGTCGTGCCGCTCGGCGAACGCTTCCAGCCGCCCGATCAGCGCATCGCCCATCCCGCGCGCCGGCTTGTTGGCGACGCGATGGAACGAGATGCCGTCTCGCGGATTGCAGACGAAGCGGAGCATCGACAGGACGTCGCGCACCTCCATCCGGTCGTAGTACGACCCGCTCCCGATGACCTGGTGGGGGATCTGCCGCTTGGCCAGCGATTGCTCGATCAGGCGCGACATATCATTCGTGCGGAAGAACACCGCGATCTCGCGCGGCTGCACGCCGGCCTTGATCGTGTTGTCGATGCTGACGGCAATCGCCTCCCCCTCGGCCTCGGGGTTGTCCAGCTTGGCGCACTTCACCGGCTCGCCCGGCTTGTTGGGCGTGTCGAAATCCACCGCGATCCGGTTCTTGCCGTGCCGGATCAGCGTGTCGGCCGTCCGAATGATCTGCGGGGTCGACCGGTAGTTAAGCCCGAGCTTCACCACGACGCATGTCCCCGTCTTGCGCTCGCCGGAGCGGATGAATTGCGGGATCGAATCAGGCGATGCTCCCCTCCACTCATAGATACTCTGATCCGCATCCCCAACGGCCAGGACGTTGTCATCGTCGCCGGCGATCAACTCGACGATCTCGTTCTGTGCGCGATTGGTGTCCTGGTATTCGTCGACCTGAATGAAACGGAACCGTTTGCGCAACCGATCGCGGACATCGGGGTGTTCGCGCAGGAGGCGGACGGTTTCGCTGAGCAGCCCGGAGAAGTCGCACTGGTTGCGCGAGCGGAGCAGTTTCACGTATTCGCGGATAACGTTGATCTCATTGCGCGCGATCTTGCGCGACACGGCGGCGGCGTCGAGGTCGGCGTCGGTCTCGAGATTCTCGCGCCAACTGTTGCCCAGCCACGCGAGCGTGCGCGCCTCGGGCCTGGTCGGCTGCTGCCCGCGCTTGCGGGCGATCTGGAGGATCAGGTCGATCTGATCGTCGGTGTCGCAGATCGTCATCCGCCGCGTGTAGCCAAGCGGCGCCCCGTGTCGGCGGAGGATGATGCCGCACAACCCGTGGAAGTTGGAGATGAACACGTTCTCGGCCGCGGCGCCGTGAACGGCGGCGATGCGCTGCCGCATCTCGTCGCGGGCCTTGTTCGTGAACGTGAGGCAGAGAATCGACGCGGAGTCGAACCCGCGGCGAATGAGCCGGCCCGTGCGCTCGGTAAGCGTCCTGGTCTTCCCCGATCCCGGCCCGGCGAGCGTGAGGATGCGCCCATGCACGTGGTTGGCGACGAGTTCCTGCTGTGGGTTCAACGGCATGGGGCGGCGGAAGATAACGTGGCATGGTCCGGATGCCCATAAACAATTACCCTGCCGCGAGTACCTGCCCTTCCCCGCCCGCGTCTTCCGGGGCGTTGGCGGCAATCGGCGACGTTTGGACGTTGACCCATCTGTTGGGACACGGCTAGGGTCTTGGCACAATTGAAGAACGTCCGCAGGAGTGTCCGTATGCCCACATTGCCGAGAGAAATCGCCCGAGTCCTGCCCATTTTCAAGGTGTGGGCGGACGACGGAAAGCATCCGTCGGTCGCGCTGGACCGTCCGGTCTGCGTGATCGGGCGGCGGGAGGATGGCGTGAACCTCCCGCTGCAATCGCCGCAGGTGAGCAAGTTGCACGCCCTCGTGGTCCGGACGCAGCGGCAGGTGTATGTGCGCGACCTGGCCAGCCGCAACGGGGTGCAGCGCAACGGCGCGCCGGTGCAGGAAGTGGGGCTTTCGGATGAGGACGTGCTGCGCATCGGGTCGTACACGCTTCGATGTGCATCGGGATTCGGCAATGGTGACGGGCATGCTGCGGGCGACGCCGGCGCGGGCGACATGGGCGGGGAAGACAGGGGCTCGGCCGGGGACTCTCCGCTCCCGCCCGCGGAGCTGATCGCTCCCGCCGGCGTGACCTATCCGTTCCCCGCCGGCCGGCACACGATCCTCATCGGCCGCCGCGAGGGGTGCGAAGTGCGGCTCGAAGGCGACGACGTTGCGCCGGTCCACGCGATTTTGTTCGAGATGGACGGAAAACGGTACGTCCGCGACCTCGGCGCCCCGGGCGGGACATTTCTGAACGATCAGTCGATCCACCAGTCGGCACTGAACCCCGGGGACGAAATCCGCGTCGGCGAGGTCACGCTGCGCTACGCGCTGATCGACCTCATGGCCGAGGACGAAGACGCGGAATCAGCGGATGACGGGCTGCGCGTGAATGATTCGGCATCGGGCATCGATCTTGGGGGCACCGATCTTGGGGGCACCGGCCTTGGGGACATCGACCTCGCGGGTTCCGTCGCCATGAACGCCAACGTCGCGACGGCCGACTCGATGATCCTGCCGGAGATCACGATGGAGGACTCGCGGACGCCCGGGCCGCCGTCGCCGCGGGCCCCGAGCCCGATCAGCGAGTACGACATGGACGTGATTGACGCCGACCCGCGGGGCGAGTCGACGTTCGCCGGCGAGGTCGTCGCCGACGGGGGCGGGACGAACGCGGTGACCCCCGACGACGTTAAACCCGCGCGCCCGGCGCTTCCGCCGGTGACGCCGCCGGTGACGCCGCCGGTGACCCCCGCGTCGCTTGGGCGCGGCTCGGACGATTCGGCCATTCCGATCACCGGCTCATTCCACGACAGTATCGTCGATGACCACCTCCCGCAGGACGGCGGCGACGCGCCCGCGCCGTCGCGCGGCCCGCTGACGATGCCCGACGACGTGCCCGACACCGCCGCGCCACTGAAGCGCGAGCCGGAACGCAAGGCGGACGCGCCGGCACCGGCACTTAAGCCTGATGCGCCCGCGCCGGAACGCAAGCCTGAGGCGCCCGTGCCGGCACTTAAGGCTGACGCGCCCGCGCCGGAACGCAAGCTTGATGCGCCCGCGGCGCAGGTTGCGGCAGAAGCGCCCACGCCCGCCGCGCCGGCGGAACCGTCTCCGTCGAATGAGGCAGTCGAGGAGGCTATCTCGCAGCTCGTCGACGAGGTCGCCGCGCGGGTCGGGCAGGTTACGGAAAAGGTCGAGCGCGTCACCGCCAAGGTCGACCGGGTGGCGCAGCAGATGACCGAGGTGACGAAGGACGTGACCGAGGTGGCGCAGACGGCGGGGACGCTTCAGGAAGTCTGGTCGGAGTTCCGCGAGGGTGAGGCGGACGACCATTCCGCTACGTCTGAAAAAATTGGAGTGGAGACCGGCCGGAAGCCGTAACGAGGGCTTTGAAAAAACCTCCGGGTGATCTCAGTGTTTGCAGCGGCGTGGCCGCTTTAGCGGCCACGGGCACGGGTTTTTCAAGGCCCTCAACCGTGACAAGCGCGCATCGATCGCAAAGAAAATAATGGAAAAAGTCGGCTGATTCGAAACCGCCAGCGTAGTGGTCGTAGGGGCTGCGAGGGGGGCTGCGGAGGCGGCTTCCGAAAAATCTTGGTCAAAAACCGGAAAAAGATGCTTGACGCTGGAAGAGGCGTCCGCTATGTTGGCCGCCGATTGACCGCCTAAGCGTCCCGAGCCATTCGGGAGCGCGGGGAACCCAATGCGGGCTGTTTGGCCTGCATCGTCACACCGGTAGCCAGCCCGGCCCGTGACAGGGGCACATCGACCAGTATTGGTCGGGGGAGACTTTCAACTCCCAGCCCGTCAGCTAACCCCGTCGGCATATGAAAGGGATCAACACGCCGCCCCCTCACCGATACGGCCGGCGCAGTGATCCTGCTTTTCCATCTTAACGTCCACTCCTTCCGGTTAACCGTGCGCGGGCTGTTTGGCGCGGGGACGGGAACGCGAGCGGCCATTGGCGCCCCCTTGGGGTGCAAGGAGATCCTGCGATGGCTTCTGAACAAGCCGAATCCCTGCGCAAGGCAATCGAGAGTCTCATTAACGCGAAGCTGCGCGATCTGGTCCGCCCCGGGGGTGTCGACCGGCTGGTCGCCAACCGCATGACCGGCGTGGCCGCTTACGAGATTCGCGACGCCTCCAAGAAGCTCGAGAAGGTGATCGCCGACGCGTTCGAGAGTCAGGCGGTTGCCGCCGGCGCCCCCGCCGAAGGCGAGTACGGTTTCCACAACTAAAGCGCCCCGACTAAAGCGCGCCGGGAAAGTGCCCGAAGTTATTCGGGCGAGACAAGTCCAAAACATCACCCCGCCAAAGGGAAACACTTTGCATCCTTTGGCGGGTGATGTTTTTTTGTTTTTTAATGTCCCGCGCCCGCCACGCATCCGGCAGACGACGACCTCCACTCACCTTCTTCCTCCCTCATCTCATCATTTGATCACGTGTCCGTAATCCGAAACTCTTCCGTCTCGTCCGCCAGCGCGTCGATCGAGCGGAGCTGGCGGCTGCTGAGCAGCCGGAAGACGAAGCCCGTCACCCCGAACATCGCCAGCAGCGACACGAAGCACAGCGCCAGCAGCCTCGGCCGCGGGTCGGTGCCCGGGGACCATTGTTGGAGGATGTCCGCATCGAGCAGAGCGTTGGTGAACGCGTAAGCGCCGAGATAGCTCAGCGCGAACGCCGTCATCACGAGCAGGCCGAGCACCTGCACGGTGCTCGCGCGGGGGCCGTCGAACGAGGAATTATTATCCAAAGCATTCATCATCCTGTTACCCGCCATGGACTAAAAAAGTCTGTCCGCTGGGGATATACGATTGCCGGGGGAGTGGGGCAAACTGTGCGTTACCGGTCCTGGAGCATCCGCGCGATCTTCACGTGCGGGCGCGGCAGGGGATAGCGGTCGAGTTCGGCGTGGGTGACCCATTTTCGCGGGCGCTCCTGCGACGGCGCACAATCGTCACGGGCGGCGCAGACGTAAACGTCGAACGCATATCGCCGATGCGTCAGCGCGTGAGTTGCGCTGCCGATCAGCTCCGGCTTCCCGACGGAAACCCCCGTTGCCTTTGCGACGTCCTTCGCCGATGGGCGCTTCCCATTCGCTCGATTGTCACGAACTGCCACATCCCCGCCCAGCGCCCGCGCGATGGGCGCTGCTCGATCAGCCAACCCTCCTCGCCTCCGTCGCTGCACCGGCTGCGCACGCACAGGACGTCGCGGTGCAGCAGGGGGGGCTGTTTCGACTTGCGCGGCGCGGGAATCCGATCCTGCACCCCGGCGGCGAACGCTTGGCAGTGCGCGCTCACGGGACAGGTCATGCACCGCGGCGAGCGCGGCGTGCAAACCATCGCGCCCAGCTCCATCAATGATGAATTGAAGTCGCCCAAGCGCGACTTGGGCAGAATCTCTTCCGCCCGTCGCCAGAGGTTCGCGAGCGTGTGCTTGTCGCGCGGATCGGTCTCGATCCGATCGACGAGGCACAGGACGCGCGCGACGTTGCCGTCGACGATCGGCGCCCGGCAGTCGTATGCGATCGACGCCACCGCCCCGGCCGTGTACGCACCGACCCCCGGCAGCGATCGCAACGCCTCGACCGTGCTCGGCACACGACCGCCATGATCGCGAACGATCGTTTGCGCCGCCGTCCGGAGGTTGCGGGCGCGGGAGTAATAGCCCAGCCCCTGCCACGCGCGCAGCACGTCCTGCTCGTCGGCGTTGGCGAGGTCAGCAATCGTCGGGAACGCCTGGAGGAATCGGCGGAAGTAGGGGATGACCGTCGCCACCTGCGTCTGCTGAAGCATCGCTTCGCTGACGAGCACGTGATACGGGTCGGGACATGCGCCCCGCGGCGAAGCGGGCCCAACCCGCCAAGGCAAGTCCCGGCGGCTGCGGCCGTACCACGCGAGCAGCCGGCGGGAGAAGTCGTTTGTCCGTCCGATCATGTTGTTCGGGTTTCGGGGTTCAGGTTTCAGGAGGGAGCGCGGGGGTCTTTATTTGAACGTAAATCCAGAAGCCTTCCGGGCATGCCGCCACTGAATATGCGCTACGCACATTGGCGACGATTATGGAAAAAATGCCGTTCGCGCCGCAGGCGATGCGCGTTATCGTTGCTACACGGCCTCCGGGCAAGGAGCCTTTCGACGATTTCACGGAAGAATGGGTCGCACACACCACGGAGGAATCATGCGCTTACCTCACGTTGACGATTACGTCCGGCTCACGCAGGACATCCCCGAGCGCGCGCTGCATCGTGGCGAAATCGGTGTCGTCCGGAGCACCTGGTTCGCGCCGTCAATGGCCTACGAGGTGGAATTCCACCCGGTCGGCCCGCAAGGCGAAACCCGCGCCCTCCTGCTCGCCGAGCAGGTGCAGGTCGAGGACGGCTCGCTGTTCAAAGACGCTGACTCGCTCACCGCGTACTAGCGCAGCCCCCGATCCCCCAAAATGGCGAGGTCGCTTCAGCGACCGGGTCTTCAATCTCACTGCGCAAGCTGCGCCTGCGCCACCGCCGGCGGGGGCCAATCGAACGGCCCGTTGTTCCAGCGCTGCATGCGAAAGTAATACGTCGCCTCCCCCTCGGCCGGCACGTCCAGCCCCCGCCACGTCTGCCGAAGCCCCGGCGCATTCGGAAATTCGACCGTGATGTCGTGCCGTCCCGGCGTCACCGTCAGCGGCAACAAAAACACCGTCCGCGGGAGCATCTCCCATTGCCGCACGTCCGCCTGGCTCGTTGCCTTCATCAACAAGCCCGCCGCGATCAGCGCCAGCG
>JBBSLV010000086.1:0-11543 GCA_038233535.1 Tepidisphaerales bacterium
CACAGCCGGAATGGCGGTGGTTCCGTCGTCTGCCGTTTCGACTGCTGCAAGGCTGGCGGGCGGCGTGTCGGCGTCGTAGATGACGATGAACGTACGCTTGGCCTTGCGGCTGCCGTTGGCGCTGCGGCTGCTGCTTCCGCCTCCGGTCTTCGTGGTCTCAAGAATCCGCAGTCCCATCGCGTTCGCTCCTAGATGTTTGCGCCTTCCAGCGCGTCGGCGTCGTCGTGAATGTCCGTGAGCGTCCGGTTGCGGATCTCGGCCAGTTCCACGAGCCGGTCCAGCGCCTTGCCGATGGCGGCGTCCTCGCGCACGGCCTTGGGCGCAGCCGCGGGGACGGGCGTTGCGGGCGATGTCGGCGTCGTGGCGCTGACCGTCATGGGGCTGAGCTTGGCAGCGAACGCGCCGGCGTACTGCGCGCGCTGCGCCTCGGCCGTGCCCGCGAAGATGGATTTGAGACTGTCGGCGGTTTCCTTCGCCTTCGCGGCGACGGCGTCGATTTCATCGGTGTCGGCTTGAACGTCCATCACGACGGGGTCGATGGTCGGCGCGGCAACGTTCGGGGGCGTGAGCAGGTTGCCCGCGACGTCCACGGCGCCCGCGATGGCGTCCGTCGTACCCTTTACGAGCCGTTCCTGCTCCGCGAGGTGCGCGGCCAGTCCGCCGGCGAAGCTGTCGCGCAATCCGTTGGCCTGCTGCTGTAGCGCAGACTCCATCGGGCCGATTTGTCGTTCGGCGATCTGCGGCAGCTCTTTGATGGTGTTCTCGAAGCCTTCCGTCAGCCCGGTCCACTCGAAGTTGAATCCGTCGCCCTTCAGGAAGCTCCAGACGGCGGTGAAGAACCCGGCGACGTTCTTCCCCATGTTCGTGAACGTCGCGGCCGTGAAGCTGGCCATCGTCGTGAAGATGTCGCGCCAGTTGTTCGCGAACCACGTGAGCAGGCCGGGGATGACGTCGGTGAATTGGTAAGCGATCTGGTTGCCGGTCTTGACGACGAACAGCGCGACCTCGGCGGCGGCAAGCTCGAACGTGTCGCGCCAGTTCGTCACGGCATAGCTGATGACGTTCAGCGCGAGCGTCACCTTGTCCATGAGCCAGCGGCTGGCGTCGGCAATCGTCTGAAAGACGTTCCCGATCGTGCTGCCCGTGCTGGCTGTCTGGATGCCCATCGCGCCCATGGCGGCGTTCCACACGCTGACGATGGCGCTGCCGATCGTTTTGACGATGCCCCAGACGGCGTTGAAGATGCTGCCGACGGCACTCCATAGCGCGGACAGGTATGCGGTTGTGGACGTGACGGCGGTTTGCCAGTTCCGCGCGATGTGGTCGCCGATGCCGGTGACGATCGGGGTGAGCCAACCGACGATGGCGGACCACGCGCCGGTGATGACGTCCCACAGTGATTTCGTCCAGCCCAGGATGATCGGCGCCCAGCGGGCGACGCCTGCGGTGAGCATCCCGCCGATGTTCCCGATGGCGCCGGTGAGCGATGACAGGGCACCGCGCAGGCTGAATGCGTCGACCATGGCGGTAACCATGCCGGCCATCGTCAGCCCGATGTTGTCCGTGAGCGTCGACCACAAGCCGGCAAGCGTCTGCGATTGCTTGGCCATCATGCCGCTGAACTGCCCGCCCTCGGCTGACAGTCCCGCAAGCGCCGCGTCCACCTGCTTAAATCCGATCTGGCCCTTGGTCACGAGCCCGGCCACTTCCGTCCCGGCCACGCCCATTTCCTTTGCCAGCGCCGCATAGATCGGGATGCCCCGCTCGGCCATCTGGTTCAGCGTCTCGCCGGTGAGCTGCCCGCGGCTCTTGATCTTGCCGTAGATGCTGGCGATGTCCTCCAGCGGCGCACCGATGCCGGCGGCGACATCGCCGAGCATGGTGAGCTTATTCATCATGTCGGCAGCGCCCACGCCGAACGCGAGCAGCTTTTTCGCTGAGGCGGCGATTTCGGGGAACTCGAACGGGGTGGCGGCGCTGAACGCGGTAAGTTCGCTCATCAGCGCCTTGGCAGCCTGGCCAGAACCAAGCATCGTCTCGAACGCGACGCCTACCTGCTCCAGTTCCGCGGCAAGCGTGATGCCGCTGGCTGCACCCTTCAGCGCTCCGAAGATGGCGCCGACGCCGCCGGCGATCCCGGTGAACTTCAGGACCGCGCCGCCGGCCGATCCGAGCTTGCCCACGAGTCCGTTGACGGCGCCGCCCGCGCCGCGGAATGCGGCCTCGAACGGTTTCACCGTCGCACCAAGCGACACACTCAAGCTGCTAATCTTCTTGGCCATCGTCCTCACGCTCCGCTTTGATGTTCTGCCGGATGGCGTACGCTTCCATTCGGGCGGCTTCGGCTTCGGGTGAGACGATGTTTCCGCCCATCACGATGTCGAAATCCTTTTCCTTCAGCTTCCTGTTCGTCCGCGACTGCGCGATCCAGTAGCAGATGCGGACGGCGGCGATGCGGATCGCGTCCCAGCCCTGCGGCTCGATGGCTAAGAACACGCACCACTCCACGTACTGCTCGTGGGTGATGTCATCGAGGAACGCGTCAACGTCGTGACGGCCGAACGCCTTGGCGATGCGCATGGCCTGCATCCGGCTGGCATTGTTGCGCAGCCGGATCAGTCGTTTTTTTCGTCGGCGTCCTTGTCGTCGTCCGTGTCCTTCGTCTCCTTCACCTTCAGCCCGGAGAACTTGCACGCTTCCTTCGCGATGTTTTGGACGAGGTCCGTGTCCATGTCCCGGATAACGGTCTTCAGATCGGCGTCGGTGAACAGCCTTTTGCCCTCGTCGTCGACCACCGCGCGAGAGACGATGTAGCGCAGTCCCTCCATCTTTTTGAGGGTGTCGCCCTTGCTGTACTTCTCGGTCATCGTCTCGATGTCCGCCTGGGTCAGCTTGCGGATCGTGATGACCGTCTCGTCGGCCAGCGTCACGTCTTTCGTCTGTACCTTGCGGGCTAGGAACTCTGTGCGGTCCATGGGTCTCCTTTTGGTTGGTGGTTCTCTTCTGCCGTGCCGCTTACGGCTTGGCGTGCGGCCTGGGTGTCTTGCCCGTGTCGTCAACGGCCTCCGCTGCCGCAGCGGTCGCGCGCAGCGAACCGTCCAGCGGCGTCACCTTCTCGACGGTGAAGTCGGGATGGGTCACGCCCGCGAGCTTGCGGACGTCGTCCTCCGTATCGGGTCCGCCGACGATCGGGAACTTGCCAGCCTTGCCGTTCTTCTTCTTGCCTTCGATCTGCCAGTTCATGGGTCACTCCAATTTGTAAAAACCTGAGTCTCGCGGCGCTCCGATTGAGCTAGGTGAATCCGCTACGCCCCCGCGGCCCACGTGACTTTGCCCTTGACGCGAATCGCGCCCTCGGCCTGAAGGGTCGTGGCGCCTTCGCCTGGCAGGTTGTGGGCTTTGAGGTACCCCTGGAAGATGGCGCTGCTGCCGTCGGGGTAGAGGATCTTCCAGAACTTCGTGGCGTCCTTGCGGGTAAGCACGGCGGACGCGAGCTGGAACAGCGTCTCCAGCGCGGTGAACTGCGTCTTGGTGTACTTGTACGTGAATCCGACCTCGCCCGGGTCGTACAGCGCGGGGTCGAATTCCTTCGTAAAGTCTGGGCTGTCGTCCGATGTGACATCCTCTTCCTCAAGCTCGCGCTCGGGGAGGTTCACGTCGACCGTGCCGAACACTTCCGTGCGGGCGCCGATGAGCGTGTCGCTGTAGGACAGGCGCTTGCCGTGGGCATTGGTCACTTCATTTCGTGCAAAGGGCATGGGTAGCTCCGTTAAGGGTCATTCTCGATAGTTCACGATCATGTCTTGGCTGTAGCGGGCCGCGGTGGCGCTCTGGCCGACGGGCTGCTCGGGTTTTTGCATCACGGCATCCTCGGGGAAGTGGATGCGGTCGATCGCTGTGCCGTCGATGGTGCCGCTGTAGCCGTCCATCCCGGCGCGGATCATGTCTGCGATCGTCCTGGCGTCCGTCGGCCTGATGGCGAATACGTCGAGCTGGTAGCGTCCCTCTACGATGCCGTCCGCGCCGTCGTCGCTGTAGTCGCGGGGTCCGCCGATGTACGTGTAAAGGACCTTGGGTAGCCCGCGATTCACCTCGACGGTTTCACCGCCCGAAAACACGCGGCTCTCGACGCCGGCGTGCTGCTTCAGCAGGGTTACGATGGCGATGTCAATCATGCCTTCATCGCTTCCTGCTCAATCTCTTGAGCCAGCTTGCTGCGGTACGCGGACTCGGCGGCGGGCATGGCGGTCGCGGCCGCGCGACGCATGTACCCGCTGGGCGGAATGAACGTGCCGTTGGGCGCGACGTGGCCGTTCTCCACGAGCCAATCAATGTTGCTCGGGCGGTTGCCGCTCGCTTCCGCGGCCTTCAGTTTGTCAACGTCGGCGCCGACGATGCCTGCGGCTGACGAACCGCGGCTTGTCAGCTTGCTCGCCTGCATCCGGCGCAGCAGCCCCTCGTCCCTGGGGGTTGCCGTCCGCACGGCCCTGAGCAGCACGGTCGTCCCGGCCCGCGTCGCCTTGCGGTTGGCGCGTTTCGCGCCCTGCTTTGTGAGCCCGTCCATCTTGCGGAGCAGCTTGTCGAATCCCTTCATTCTCATGCTCATGGGGTGACAGCCGCCCCTTCCTCTTCGCAGGAAATCTCAAGCTCGATGTTGCGCTCTTCCGGGTTAATGATGCCCGTGATGTTGAAGATGCGGCCGTCCCACTCGATGCGCCAGTCGGGGGCGATGTCGTCGGCGTAGCGAACGCGGATCAGGTGCGTGCGGTTCGTCTGCACCTGGCGGGCGCGTTCCACTTCCCATGCCCTTAAAGGCTTCACCTGCGCGGGTTGATGGCGCACGTAGGTCCACACGATGCCCGTTTCGCCGGCGTCGTTCTCGCCTCGCGTGGGACTGAAGATCGCGATATTGTGGCGCAGGTCTCCGGCGGTCATGCTGCCTCCAACGGCGGAAAATTCGTGTGGGCATATTCGCCGAATGCAATACGCGCTTCGGCGTCATATGCGCGAGCCGCTTCATCTTCGGAGTGGAAGCTGCCGAGACGGCGTCTTACGTTGTTGGCACAGAGTTCCGCTTGCCACTTGTTCCGGTTGCGGTACACGCCCTTGAATCGCGATGACGTGCCTGCGCGCTTGCGGCTGTTCGCGTTGTTCTGGTTGAAAGTGGCTGGGCGAAGGTTGTTGCGGCGGCAGTCAAGCCCATCGTGATTCTTGTGGTCGATCATCTCGACCACTTCCATGATGAAGCGGTGCAGATAAACCCGCTTACGCTTGGTCTGAGTCCTTGCGTACCACCGTCCGTTTTTGTGCTTTGCGGCGCACCATGTGTGCTTCGCGACGCGGTAAGCATCGCGCTCGTCGATCATTGCGATCTTGCCTTGGCTCAACGGCACCACATAACAGTTGCGCTCGATCGAGAATTGTGGCTGTCGTGTTCCCATGATTAACCCACCCCCGCGGATCTCGACTTCAACCGGTAAAAATCATCGAGGCTGTGCGGGACGGGCAGCTTGCCCTTGTCGTTCACGCTCTCGCGGTTCTCGTAGAGCGTGCCGACGTGCGTCATAATCGCGACGCGAATAGCGGCGGGGATGGCCGCGGCGCTGGCGTGGCCGGCCGCGTACGTGACGCTGAGCGGGTATCCACCGTGCCGCTTCACGAGGACCTCGGCGACGTGGCCGTAGTGCTTCAGTTCGTAGTCGGTGACGGCGATCTCTTCCCGATCGGTGATGCTGACGATCTCGATGACGGGGCCGCGCGGCAGGATGACGCGCTCACCCGCGTAGAACCGGGCGAGAATCGTCTGCCGCACCAGCGCCATCGACATGCGGTCCTGCGCGTAGTCGGTTGCCGCCTCAACCATGAGGCTCAGCCGCGCGAGCGGGCCGGGCGCTAACGATCCGAGCCGCAGGTGTTCCGCGGCGTCTTCCGCCAACACCACGAGCGCCGTGGGCGGTGTGACGACGCTCCACTTCGACGTTGCGAGTAGCGGACTGCCGGCGGCGGGCGGGGCGGCGGCTGACGTTGACGTGAACGTGTTGCCCATCAGACATCGGCCTCCGCAACAAAGGACCGGGCGACGATGGGATTGACGTTGTTCTTCTGCATCCAGAGGAAGTAGGTGATTCCGGCATCGAGCAGGAAGAGCACCTTGCCCTGGCTGTTCGTCTGAAGCGTTCCCGCGACAACGTCAGCGCCGGTGGCATCGGACGTAATCCAGACGTCCGCGTCGGCGACGGGGAAGCCGGTGGTGCTGTTCGTCCAGGTGATCGTGACGGCGTCGGCGCCGGAACCGATCGTGCCCCCGCCCCCACCGCTACCGCTGGCCTCCGCATCCCCCACAATCTCGATCTCCCCGGTTCCGTGCAAGGTTCCGCCGACGTCGATGATGCGCACGCCGTACTTGCCGTTCGCCGCGCCGGTGCCGTTGGCGAAATAGTGGCCGGGGATCGTCGCTGATGCCGCCAGCGCCACGCTCTGCGCGACCGCGCCGCCGCTGACGAGCTGCGCGGTCAGCGTCAGGCCGGTCGTGTCGAGGTTGATGGCAATGGGATAAGGCATTTAGTACGCCGGGTATCCGTTAGAAGGTGTCCGTCGAGCGGAACACGCGCCAGTTGCGTGCGGCCATCACAACGGGTGCGGCCGTCACGTTCGCGGCGAACACCTTCTGGAATGTTGTAGTCAGTTGGATCATGACGGTTCCATTTGCTCAGCGGGCCGCGCCGGCGTTGTCGCTGGCGCGGCCACGCTGGTTCTGCTGCGCCTCGGGTTACTTGCCTTTCCTGCCCGTCGGTGCGGCGGGCTTCGGCGCGCTGACGGGCGTCGGCGGCGCTGGGGTAGACGGCGGCGGCGTACCCGTCTGGGCGTTGCTGATGGCCTCGGGTCCGTGGTTGTACGCCAGTGGCGACTTTCCATCAGACGGGGGCGACGTGCGCGCGTCGGGTTCGGTCGTCGTAAACCCGGTGTGCGGTTCGGCGACGGCGTTACCCGTCGGGTCACCGTGAAGGAACGCGGCCGGGTTGTGCGCGGGCGGCGCCTTGGGCACGGCAACGGGCTTCGCGTCGGCCTTGTTCGTGTCCGCGTCCTTGCCGACCGCCTCGCCCTGCTTCAGCCCCGCGGGCAGATTCGCGGCGGGCGCCGGCGGCGGGTCGGACGGCTCGGGGGCCTTGCGGGCGACGCCGGCGTTGATGAACCGCAGCGCGTCGGCGTCCGGCACTTCGTAGTCGTGGCCGTTGTGGTAGACCTGGCGGTCGGTGCTGAGCGTCTGGATGAATCGGATTCTCATTTCGTGCATGTCGGGCTCCATTTCAGGGCTGATTGTCAAAGGTGGGCCGCGGGTTCATGGGGTCCCGCGGCCCTGGGGGTCGCCGCTTATTCGTTAGGCGGCAGCGCTCTTGAACTTGGCGACGGCGGACGGCGCCCACCCGTAGGCGTGGTACGCGAACAGGTTGAGGCCCGTCTGGTTCGGTCGATCGGGGACGTTGACGTAGCGGGCGAGGTTCTGCTGCGTCACGTCGCGGATGCGCAGGCCGAGCAGGCTGAAGACGGTGCCGATGATCTTCGACACGCCGAACGCCTCGAAGTAGTCGCTGCGAAGCACGGGCGTCCCGTTGAAGCGCATCAGACTGTCGTTCTGCGGGTCCTTGTTGAGCACGGGGTGGCCGTCGCTGCCGACGAGCTTCTCCGCGGCCGAGTGGGCGGCGGCGCCGAGCACCATGACCTTCTGGAACCCGTAGCGCTTGGGCAGCGCGTTGTTCAGGTCCACGAGGTTTGCGTACGTGAAGCCGGTCGTCGTCGCGGTCACCACGTTTTGCGTGATGGCGGCGTCGGCGATGAGCGCGGCGACGATCGCCGATTCAAAGCCGAGTTCCTTGGAGTAGGTGAGCGACGGCACGACGTTCTGAAGGAGGTCGAAGTCGTTGGCTGCAAGCTGCTGATTCGAGAACCACACGCTGCCCGACTGGTAGGTCTTCGGGGTGAGGCGGATGGATTCACTGAGGCCGGGGGTGTTCTCGGTTTCGATGCTCGCGTTCTCCGCGACGACGCCGCCGGCGGTGGCGTCGAGCACGGGGATGGTGAGGTCGGCGGTTCCCGTCGTCTGGATCGGGCGCACGCCGTGGATCGTGTGAGCCTCGCGGAAGACGTTGGCGTTGACGGGCACGAGCGGCGCGGTGAGCGTCTTGGGCAACAGGATGCCCGAATTGCTCGTCGTCGTGATGGTCGCGAACTTGCGCGACATCGGGCCCAGTTCGCCGCTGCGGCCGTACTCGTTGATCTCCTTGGCGTAGCGCGTGCGGCCTGCGGCATCAAGCTCGAAAGGGTCCGTCTCGGCCGGCAGTTCCTTTCCCTCCGATGCGTCGAACGCGGCGCGGCCGGCAGGGTCCTTCTGGGTCTGAACGGCGCCCTTCGCGCCCGGATCGCCCTGGATCGCCATTGCGGCGAACTTCGTCTGCTCGTCGAGCAGGTTCTTGATCTGCTCCAGCCGGGCGAAGCGTTGTTCGTTCCCGGTCTTCTCTTCCGGCTTCAGCTCACGCTTCTCCGTAGCCGCGAGTTCGATGACGGCCGTCGCCTCCCCGTGCTTGGCGCTGAATTCTTCGCGCAGCACCTTGAAGGGGTCCGCGGCCGGCGGGGGCGCGGTGACGGGCTCGTCAATCTTGAAGTGAAACCCGCGGGCGATGGCACCGGCAAGGCTGACGTGGCTGTTATTGTTCTGCGAGTTCATACGTTCCTCTGCCCCGGCTTGCGGGGTCGCGTTGGGGTCAGACGGCTTTCTGCGGGTACGTTCCCGCGAGCCGGATTCGGTCGAACTTAAAACGCTCAAGGCGATGCGCGTGGGCAATGCGCGTGGCGGCAAACTCCGCGTCGGGCTTCACGTCGATGTCCGTTTGCTGGAATGCTGGGATCGGGGTAATCGTGATCTCGTCGGCGGCGAACGCCTCGACATCCAGAATCGTTTCGCCGTTCTCGACGGTCCGCACGCCGCGGGGAGTCGAAACCATGGCGAAGCTCATCCCGCGGACGTAGCGCTTGGCCACAAGCTCGGCCACGTCGCGGCCCGTGCTCGTGTTTGGCAAGTCAATCTCGCACTTCACGCCGATGTCGTCGGGCGTGAGGCGCAGGGTTGCGTTGTCGGTCGTCCCGATGACGGATTGAAAGTCGTGGTGGTACAGGGCGAGCGTGGGCGTGGTGAACGTGGCGCTGTTTGGCTTCAGGCGGACCTTGTACCCGCCGCGGTCGGACGTGAGCACGTTCCACAGGATGGGATAACCGGTCAACGTCGTTGGCTTGTCGGCGACGGACGGCGCGACGGCAAACCGCGCGTCGTCGGTAAAGACGATCCGGCGGGGGGGCTGCGCGACTCCGGGAACGATCATGTGCGCGCAGGATATGCACCGCGCGCCCGTCGCGTTCCATTCAGTGGAACGCTTACGAATTTTCTTCCGCGGGCTTCGGTGGCGCCGTGTCGCCTAACGTCTTCAGCTTGTCGCTCTCGGGGTCGTCGCTCGGGGGTAAGTCGAGCAGGCTGCGCCCCTCGTTGGCGGTGCGCACGCCGTTCTTCACGGAGTTGCCGACGATCTCCTCCTGCTCCTTCGTACTGCCGCGGAGCAGGGCGCCGGGGTTCAGCCGGATGGTATACTCGTCGTCCTGCTCGGCTTCCGTGAGCAGCTTGGACGTCAATTCCGATTCGGCCAATTCGATCCACGGCCGCAGAGAGTACCGCACGACGAGCTGGCCCATCTGCTCAAGGTTGTTGTTGTACTTCGTGTCGCGGAATTCCATCAAAAACTCTTGCGGGACGCCGGTAATCTGCGCGATGGCCTGGGTCGTTGCGGCGATCTGCTCTACGAGCTGCGACGCCTGGGGCGTGACGGTGGCGTTGTTGAGCTTCCCCGCGCCGGTGAGGATCAGAATGTCGTCGTCACCCTCCCCGCCCCTGAAGCGGCGCAGGACGGCGCGCATCTGCTCGATCTGATCGTCGGTCATCATGCCGGGGATCTCCACGGCGCCGGCGATGAGCGTCCCCTTGCGGAGATACTCGACGGTGAAGCGATTGATCATCGCGGCGCGCTGGAACACCGACTCGTGCAACGCGATGGGGTCGATGCCCGCCATGCCGTCATGGCTCAAACCCTGAAGGTGGATGACGTCGGCCGTCGGTAACACCTCTCCCGTCGGCAGCAAGGCGTAAAACTGCTGCCACGGGCTGTTGTCGTCGAGCCTCCACCTGACGGGGCGCACGTCCTCGGGTAGCAGGTTGTGCAGCGCGACCGGCTGGCCGATGCCGTCCTGTCGTTGGATTCGCGCGTACCCGTTGCCCGTATGCACGGCGTGAAAGAACAGCGTCCGCCAGAACGTGTACGGGTTCTGCATCGCGTTCGGGCGTCGGCGGAGCAGCTTGTCGATCGGATGCTTCGCGTCGGGCTTCGCGCCGTCCTTTCGCACGCTCCGCGGGAAGCTGGCGAGGTTGTCGGCGAGAAATGAGATTGCCCGGCGGTAGGCGGGGATCGTCAGCGCGCCGTACGCATTCACGAGCATCATCGGAAGCGTCGTGCTCGGACCGGTGGCGCCGATGACGCCGGATCGGCCTTCGATGGTGGTGGTCACAATGCTCATGCCAAAACTGCCTTTCCTTGCCAGTACATTTTCGCGGCGGGGAACGTGTGACGGCGGGCCTCTACCAGCGCCGACACGAGCGCGGTGATGCCGTCCACCTTGCGGGCGCGGCGCCCGCGCACGTCCGGTTTCATCACGCGGATCTCGTCGTAGTCGTTGCGCTTCACCTCGGCGTTTTCAGCGCAGAAGCGGAGCACGTCGTTGGGCGCGATGACGGCGGAGCGTTCTTTCGTGCGGCGCTCCAGTTCGTAGCAGCCGGGCGACGTCCTGTACCCCTGGGTGATCGGCACGCACAGAATTCCTGCCGCCTCCAGCGTCGCGACGGTCACGTCTGCGCGGTAGTGGTCGTAGCAGACGGCTTGCACCTTGTGCGTCGCGTTCCGCTCGATGATGTACGCGGCGATCTGCCGGCGGACGTTCTCGCTGATGGTCGGTTTGTCCAGCAGCGTAATATGGCCGGCCTTGCTCCACGCCGAATAGGGGATGCCGTCGCGCGACTCGTAGCGCGTGGCGGTGGCACGTGGGGTCCAGAAATGGGCATCGACGTACATGCGATCCCGCGTCGGCCACACGAGCACGACGGCGCAAAGGTCGTCAGACTGCGCGAGGTCGACGCCGACGTACAACGGGGCATCCGCTGGCGGGACTGCGGCGTCAGCAGTCTCGGCCGTGCATCCGTTCCATTCGGTCAAGTCGAGCCAGCGGGCGGCGCTGACGCCTTGCCACTGCGACAGGAACAACCGGCGGTAACGGCCCTCGGCCTCGGGGCTCTCCCTGGCCTTCTCAATCTCGGGGGCGAGCTGGTCGAACGTGATAACGCTGCCCAGCGATGGATTGGCGGCGCGGGCGGCATCCTCACTGTCCCATGCCATCGCGTCCGGCGCCTCGAAGATGACGGGGAGCAGCGTGGTGCTCGCGTTCTCGTCGCC